>JAEZHS010000043.1 GCA_023436825.1 Pseudomonadota bacterium
CCCCCCGCAGTCGAGGGACCTCGTCTTGCTGATGCAGCAAACAAACAGGTCCCTCCGCTACGCCTCGCTGCGCTCGGCTTCGGTCGGGATGACGGATCATGACTGAAGGCTTCCAACCCGCTCCCAACCCCAGCATTGCCCAGGCGCAGGCGGCCTCCGCCCCCGATCGCGCCCACGTCCTGGTGATCGGCAACGAGAAGGGCGGCTCGGGCAAGTCGACGACGGCGCTGCACATCGCGGTTGCGCTGCTGGGCGAGGGGATGAAGGTCGCCACGCTCGACCTCGATGCGCGCCAGGGCACGCTCGGCCGCTACATCGAGAACCGCGCGGCCTATGCCAGGCGCAAGGGCGTCGACTTGCCGATGCCTGTCCACGCCGCGGTGCCGCTGTCGACATTGCCGGACCGCACCGAAGCGCAGGCCGACGAGCGGGCTCGTCTGGAAGCGGCGCTCGAGCAGGTGATCGACACCGTCGACTTCGTCGTCATCGACACGCCGGGCAGCGACACCTACCTGTCGCGGCTGGCGCATACCTGGGCCGACACGCTCCTGACGCCGTTGAACGACAGCTTCATCGACCTCGACCTTCTGGCGCGCGTCGATCCGGATTCGCTCAAGATCGTGCGGCCGTCGATCTATGCCGAGGCGGTATGGAAGCAGCGCCAGTTGCGGGCGGTGCAGGGCGGCCGGCCGGTCGACTGGGTGGTGATGCGCAATCGCCTGTCGTCGCTCGCCGCGCGCAACAAGCGCGACATGAGCACCGTCATCGAGGCGCTGGCCAAGCGCATCGGCTTCCGCGTCGCCGCCGGCCTGAGCGAGCGCGTGATCTACAAGGAGCTGTTCCTGAACGGGCTCACCCTGCTCGACCTCAAGCGCGGCGGCGCCAAGAGCGGGCAGGGTCCGTCGCTGACCTTGAGCCACGTCGCGGCGCGCCAGGAGGTGCGTGATCTGGTGTCCGCTCTCAATCTGCCGCGGCGAGATGCGGCCGCACCATCGGCCGCGCCCGAGACAGAGCAAGCCACAGCAGACCCGCAAGTTGCAGGATGAAGAGGGTGCCGAACGCCCAGGTGTAGCCGTCGGGCGAATAGCCGGTCGCCGTGCGCGGCCACTGGTCGACGATCTTCCCGATCGCCCACTGGCCGGCGAAGATCACCGAGAAGACCACGAGGTTGGAGGACGTGCTGACGCGGCCGGCATAGTGGGCGGGAAAGGCCGACACCATCAGCGGCATGTACTGGATGGGCAGTGCGCCGAGGAAGCCGAACAGCGGCCACGCCACGGCCGGATGAAACGACGGCAGGAAGGCGAGCCAGCCGCAGACCATGGCGAACAGGAAGCTGGTGATGCCGACCGACATGAAGCTGGTGACGCCGACGCGGCGGAAGGCGTCGGCGACCACGCCGCTCATGGCGAAGCCCAGGGTCATGATCGCCGTCGTCCAGAGCTGGATGTCGGCGCGCGCTTCCTTGTCGGCGATGCCGCCGACGTCGCGCAGCCACGGGCCGATCCACAGCGTGATGCAGCCGATGAAGGCGAGCTGCTGGATCGAGAGCAGCGGCTGGATGCGCCAGTAGAAGCCGTCGGTCAGCACTGCGCCGGTGATGCGGAACTGCTCGGCGAGCGTTGCCTTGTTGTCCGGATGGGCGCCGGGCTGCGATGCGCGCTCGGGCACGACGACGAACAGGATCGCCGAGGTCGCGAGGCAGATGCCGGCCAGCCAGAAGAACAGGCCCTGCCAGCTCACCACCGACAGCGACCATTCGACGGGCAGCGTCGCCGCCATCGAGCCCAGGCCGCCCGCCATCATGTGGAAGCCGGTGATCAGGCCCCAGCGCTGCGGCGGATACCAGAGCGTGATCGCCTTGATCGCCGCCATCAGGCCGCCGGCGAAGCCCAGCCCGATCAGCGCGCGCGCCACGATCAGCTCGCCGAGGGACAGGCTCAGCCCGAACAGCGCCGAGCCGGCGGCGGCCACCGCCAGCAGCACGACCTGGACGCGGCGCGGCCCGTAGCGGTCGAGCATGACGCCCAGCACCGGCTGGCAGCCGGCGAAGAACAGGAAGAACGCCGAGGTGAGCAGCCCGAGGTCGCCGGCGGTGATGCCGATGTCGCGCTCGAGATAGGGGAAGATCACGGCGTTGACGCCGCGGAAGATGTAGGAAAGGAAGTAGGCCAGCGCGAACGGCAGGAAGACCCGCAGGAACAGCGTGGCGAAAGTCGGGGCGTTTCCGGTCATTACTCTTTTGCTTTGTGCGTTTCACCGGCCACGATCCGTCCAGTTGATTCCAGCTGGACGGATCGTGCTTCAGTTGCGCCGCATCTTAAGCAGTTCGCGCGTGACACGCCCAGCCACGATCTCGGTGCCGCGCTCCGTCCAGTGGCCGTCCGTCAGGCGATAGGTGCCGGGCACGCCGCCGAGGTCGTCGCGCAGGTCGAAGAAGGGCACCGCCGTCTGGCGCAGCTTCACCGCCAGACGGCGATGGCGGGCGTCGGCGCCGAGCGAGGTGCTGAAATACCGGGGCCACGGACGCCAGAAGTCGACATAGCTGGGATCGCCGGTACCGACCGGGATCAAGGCGACGGCGAACTGCACGCCGTTCTCCTTGGCCAGGCGGTCGGTCGCGACCAGCCAGCTCAGCGTCTCGTCGACCATCGCCGTGCCTTCGAGGCGGTCGGCTTCCTCGGCATCGCGCGGCACCGTCCAGCTGCCGGTCTCCCAATCGACCATGCCGGACAGCAGCCAGCCGGCCAGGAACTCGCGGTTGGCGGCGGGCTTGTCGAAGGCCGTCCAGAACCTGCCGTCGCCGCGCGACAGGATCTCGCGGATCGTCTCCTCGCTCAGCCGGGGATAGTAGTTCCGCTTGACGTGCTGCGCGATGCGGTCGAGCCGTTCGGCCGCCGGCAGCTTGAGCCATTCGTTGAGCTGCTCGAATTCGCCGGCGATCGCCTTGTTGTTGTGGCCGAACTCCGACAGGCCGAGGCGGTTGACGGTGAGCCAGGTCATTCGCGGCGCTGGGCCGGCGAGCAGGGAAGGCAGCGGCAACTCGGCGATCGGCAGCCGCATCCAGCCGCCGAAGGGTGTCGAGACGAAGTCGTTGCCGGCGTACACGGCCAGCACGATGGCGTCCGGCTTCAAGGCCAGCGCCACGTTCTTGATGCGGTAGTAGTAGTGGCGCGGGCCCGTTGCCGAGACGCCGAAGTTGATCGCCTCCGCGTCGGCGCGGCCGCCTGCGGCGAGGCGTTGCTCGACCATCGCCGACAATGGCGCCTTGAGGAAGCTGCCTTCCAGGAAGCTGTCGCCGACCAGGATGGAGCGAAAGCGCACATCCGCGGGACGCTCGAACGATCGCGGCCGGTCGCGCAGCGCCCAGTCGTTGTAGGAAACGTCGCCCGTGGACGTGACGTTGATCGGCCGCAGGTCGCGCGCCGGCCAGGAGGGCACGACGAACGAGGCGATCGCCTCGCTGCCCGCGAGTGCGGCAGCCAGCAGCAGGAGAACGTAGATTGGCCAGAAGAAGCGTTGTGCTTTCACGGCTTCCCTACGACGCGGTCAGCAGCCCTTGCCTTTGGTGCGGCAGAGTTCGTCCAGCATCGGCAGCAGGCTCGGGATCATGCCCTTGGCGAAGATGATCTCGGCCTTGCCGTTGGGATGCGGGTCGGGAACCGTCACCCACAGGCTCGCCGGATCCTCGTTCTCGACGGTGGGCAGCAGGTCGACGAACGGCATGCCGTCCTTCTCGACGACGGCCTGCACCTTGGCCGTGATGTCGCCGAAGGGATAGGGCTTGAGCTCGCGCAGCTCGGGAATGTTGTAGACGATGATCTTGGCGCCAAGCTTGCGGGCCGTCGTGGCGAAGTCGCCGAGCGACTTCTGCGTCTGCAGCCAGCCGGCGGCCTTGGGCTCGTAGAGGTCGCGGTAGTAGCGCTTCCAGTCCGGCGCCTCGCCGAACATGCGGAACAGGTTGTCGAACCGGTAGCCCGCCACCACCCAGGCAGCCGAATGGTTGGTGAGCCAATCGCTGTCGGAATCGGTGTAGGACGGCATCGGCTCGGCATCGTTGAGGAAGTAGGCCAGCACGATGATGTCGGGCTTGAGCGGCGCGCCGACCTCGCGGAACAGCGTCAGCTCCTGCAGGGTGTTGTAGTTGCCGACGCCGAGATTGAAGCCGTCGACCTTGCGGCCGGCCTTGACCAGGCGCTCGATCACCTGGTGTGCGAAAGTCTCCTTCTCGGCGACGCCCCAGCCCATCGTGATCGAATCGCCGACGAAGGCGATGCGGGCGACGCCGTCGCCTGCCTTGGCGGCGATCTCCGGTCCGCGCAGGCCGCGGCTGTCGGTCCGCACGTCGACGTTCATGAGCCTGGCCTCGGCGTTCGGCCGGTGGCGATGCCCGAGGTCGGGCCGCTTGTCGCGCATCTTCACCTCGCGCGCGTACTTCCACATTTCGAGCTCGTACAGCTTGCCGTCGTCGAGAAAGAGGCGCGTGAGGCCCTCTACAGCAAAAAGACACAGGAGCGACGCAACAAGGATCAACAGCAGATTCAACGCGACTTTCATTGGACCGGTTCGGCAGTTTTTTTGAGGTCGAGGTCTCGGAGGGGCCTGATTGCGCCGGTCCTAATAGCGTGTCCGGCGCTGCCCGTCACCGCGCCAAAATTGCCCGCCCCCGCACAATCATTTGACAAGAGCGGGCGTCTTTCCTTGCATGTCGCGGTGGCCAGGAAATCAGAAGTGGGACCGACCAAGGGCACGGCGGCGACCTCGTCCGCGGTGGACGCCTTCACGCGCGAAGTGGCCGGCCTGCCGCCCAGGGCGGCCGGGAGCGGCCGCGGCCGGCTGCTGTTCGCCATGGATGCAACGGCGAGCCGCGAGCCGACCTGGGACGTCGCCTCGACCCAGCAGGGCGAGATGTTCGTCGCCGCGAGCGAAGTCGGCGGCATCGAAGTCCGGCTGGCCTTCTATCGCGGCTTCGACGAGTTCAAGGTCAGCCGCTGGACGGCGGACGGGCGGGAACTTGCGCGTCTGATGGGCGCGGTGCGTTGCCTGGCCGGCCGCACCCAGATCGCCCGCGTGCTGCGCTACGCCGCCGAGCAGCGGCGCGAGGGCCGCCTCGACGCCGTGGTGTTCGTCGGCGACTGCTGCGAGGAGGATGTCGACGAGGTCGGCCACGAGGCGGGCCAGCTCGGATTGCTCGGCCTGCCGGTGTTCGTCTTCCAGGAAGGCGGGGACCGCGTGGCCTCGCGGCTGTTCCCGCAGATCGCCAAGCTGACGCGCGGCGCCTACTGCAAGTTCGACCGCTCGAGTCCCGAGCAGCTCAAGCGGCTGCTGGGCGCGGTCGCGGCCTACGCCGCCGGCGGCCGGGCGGCCTTGCTGAAGTATGGCAAGGAGCAGGGCGGCGCCGCGGCCCTGCTGACCAACCAGATGAAGTGACCGCCGGGATCGCAGCGAACGAAATTGCGTATAGAACCGTAGTTGACTTTCTTGCAAACTAAAGTTATATATTGCCTGTCAGGCGCCCATCAAACGCGCCGCCCAGCGTCCGGGCAGGGCCTGGCCGAACCACACGGCCGCCTTGGTGCCGATGGGGAAGGCGATGCGGGCGTGATTGCGCTCGAGGCCACGGCGGATGATCGACGAGGCGCGTGCCGCGGTCATCAGGAAGGGCATGGGAAAGGGCGCGTTCGCGGTGAGGCGGGTGGTGACGAAGCCGGGGCAGATCACGCTGACTCCGATGCCGCTCTTCTTCAGCACGTAGCGGATGCTCTCGCCCCACACGCGCACCGCCGCCTTGCTGGCGTTGTAGGAGGCGGAGTAGGGCAGGCCGATGAAGCTTGCGAGCGAGGCCACGATCGCGATCTGGCCGCGCTGGCGGGCGATCAGGCGCGGCAGCAGCGGCTCGACGGTGTTGAGCACACCGCCGACATTGACGTCCAGGGTATGGCGGATGATGGAGAAGTCATCGAGCGATGAATTGGCCTTGTCGATCGAGATGCCGGCGTTGGCGATCAGCAGGTCGACCGGATGAGCATCGTCGAAAGCGGTGAGCCAGGCAGCGAGGCGCTCGCGATCGACCACGTCGATGGCGTCGGCGACCACCGTTGCGCCTTTCGCCCGACAGGCGCCGGCCACGGCCTCGAGCCGGTCGGCATCGCGGCCGTTCAGCGCGAGCGCCACGCCGGGCGCCGCGTAGTCGAGCGCCAGCGCCTCGCCGATGCCGCTCGACGCGCCGGTGATGACGATGCTTGAGAAGTTTTTCATGGGATAACCTTCGGGCGGAGCGCGTTGTATGCGCCTGGGGCCGATACTAGAGTGCCCCGCCGCAGTGCGGCCAGTGGAGCGGATTTTCGGAGTGAATTTTTGATCGCAAGCATGACGGGATACGCCCGGGCGCAAGGGTCGGATGAGCGACGGCGCTGGGTCTGGGAGGCGCGCAGCGTCAACGGCCGCAACCTCGAGATCCGCTGCCGCGTGCCGCAAGGCTTCGATCGGCTGGAAAACCCGGCGCGCGCCGCCGTCGGCAGCCGGATGAAGCGCGGCAATGTCTCACTCACCCTCACCATCGCCAGCGAGCAGCAGGGCAAGCCGCTGCGCATCAATCGCGCCCTGCTCGCCGAGCTGGCGGGCCTGGTCGAGGAGGTCCGCAAGGGCACCGGCGCCGCCGCGCCGACGGCCGACGGACTGTTGCGCGTTCGCGGCGTCATCGAAGAGGAGGAGGCAGCGGAAGAGAACGAGGAGGCGCTCGCCGCCCTCGACCGCACGCTGTCCGGCACGCTCGACGAGGTCCTGAAGGCGCTGGCGGCCGCGCGTGCCGCCGAGGGCCGCGCCCTCTCCACGGTGATCGACCGGCACATCGGCGAGATCGAGGAGCTGTGCAAGCGGGCCGCCGACCGCGCCTCGGCGCAGATCGGCACGGTGCGTGCGCGCTTCGAAGCGCAGCTCGCCGAGCTGCTGGAGCGCGCGCCGCCGCTGTCCGAGGAGCGCTTCGCGCAGGAGGTGGCGCTGCTGGTCGGCAAGGCCGACGTGCGCGAGGAGCTCGACCGGCTGGCCGCCCACATCGCGCAGGCGCGCACGCTGCTCGCCGAGGCCCGGCCGGACAATCCGGTCGGCCGCAAGTTCGATTTCCTCTGCCAGGAGTTCAATCGCGAGGCCAACACGCTCTGCTCGAAGTCGGCCGACATCGAGCTGACGCGCGTCGGCATCGATCTGAAGGGCGCCATCGAGCGCCTGCGGGAGCAGGTGCAGAATGTCGAATGACGCCGAAGTGCCGACGATCCAGCGGCGTGGGCTGATGCTCGTCCTGTCCTCGCCGTCGGGCGCGGGCAAGACCACGCTGTCGCGGCAGCTCCTGGAAAACGATTCCCAGATCCAGCTCAGCGTCTCGTGCACGACGCGCGCGCGGCGCGCGAGCGAGAGGGACGGCGTCGACTACAAGTTCATCGACACCGCGACCTTCCGCGACATGATCGATCGCGGCGCCTTCCTCGAGCACGCGCGCGTGTTCGACCACTACTACGGCACCCCGAGCGCGCCCGTGGAAGCGGCGCTGAGCGGCGGCCGCGATATGCTGTTCGACATCGATTGGCAGGGCACGCAGCAGCTCAAGGAGAAGGGGCGTGACGATCTGGTCACGGTGTTCATCCTGCCGCCGTCGACGCGCGATCTGGAGAAGCGGCTGATCACGCGCGCCCAGGATTCGCCCGACATCGTGGCGCGACGCATGGCCAAGGCGGCCGACGAGATGAGCCATTGGGCCGAGTACGACTACACCATCATCAACCGCGACATCGCGACCAGCCTGATCCAGCTCAAGTCGATTCTGACGGCCGAGCGCCTGAAGCGCGAGCGTCAGGTCGGCCTGTCGGACTTCGTCAAAGCGCTGCGCGAGGGGCGGTGATCGGCTTGCCGATGCCGGCTTGGCCCTGCGAGCGCAGCACGAGCTGCGAGGGCCTGCAGGGGCGGCCGGAGAATTCGGCGATCAGGCGATCGCTCGCCGCCTCGATGGTCTCTTCAAGGCGGCGCATGAAGGTCTGCTTGTCGAGGCCGGTCTCGATCGGCGGCAGGAACTCGATGGCGCAGCGGCCGGTCTTCTTGCGCCAGTCGCGGCGGTTCCACAGCAGGCCGAGCGAGGTCGCGACCGGCGTCACCGGCAGGTCGAGGTCGCGATAGAGATAATAGATGCCCGAGCGATAGCGCTCGCGCTCGCCCGGCTCCATCAGGTTGCCTTCGGGGTAGATCGCGATGTGGCGGCCGCTGTCGTAGGCACGCTTGGCGAAGCGGGCGAGATTCTCGCGCTCCTTGCCGCCGCCGCAGGTGTCGACGCGGATCATCTGCAGGCGATAGAGGATCGCCCCGATCACCGGCATGCGGAACAGCTCCTGCATGGCCACGAAGGTGATGCCGGGGATCGCGGCGGCGAGGACGATGCCGTCGCTCTCGCTGTGATGCTTGTTGGCCAGCAGGGCAGGGCCGCGCGCGGGAATGTTGGCCCGGCCGCGGATCTCGACCTTCATGCCGCCGATCCAGCGCATGCCCCAGACCACGGCGCGCGCCCACCAGTGCAGCAGGCCACGCAGCACGACCGGTGTGGGGATCGGCACCAGCAGGATGCCAACCACCGCGGTCAGCAGAGTGAAGACGTAGAAGAAGAGGTTGAAGGCGAGGGAGCGGACCATGGCTTCACCATATAAGTGAGTGATCACTCACTTGTCAAGAACCTCGGCGAGCCGGACGAAATCGGCAACCGACAGCTCTTCGGCGCGGGCGGTCGGGGGAATGGCCAGCCTGTCCAGGACTTCCACGGGACTGGCGAAAACGCTGCCGAGGGAGCTGCGCAGCATCTTGCGGCGCTGGCCGAAGGCTGCGGCGGTGACCTTCTCCAGGGGCCGCAAATCGGCCAGGCGCCCCGCCGGTCTCGGGCGAAGGCGCACCACCGAGGAAACGACCTTGGGAGGCGGCACGAAGGCTGAGGGCGCCACGTCGAACAGGCGCTGCACCGTGCAGACATGCTGGGCGAGCACGGAAAGACGGCCGTAGTCCTTGCTGCGCGGCGCCGCCGCCAGCCGGTCGACGACCTCTTTCTGGAACATCAGCACCATGTCGGCGATCCGATCGGCCTGATGCAGCCAGCCGATCAGCAGCGCCGTCGACACGTTGTAGGGCAGGTTGGCAACGATGCGCCGAGGCGCCGGCCCGAGTGTGGCGAGATCGATCTTCAGGGCGTCGGCTTCGACGAGCTCGAGCCGGCCGTCGGCGACCGCCTGCAGCTCCTTCAAGGCGGTGATGGCCCTCGCATCGATCTCGATCGCGACGACCCGCTGGGCGCCTTCGAGAAGCAGCGCGCGCGTCAGGCCGCCCGGACCGGGACCGACTTCGACCACCAGGCCTTGATCGAGAGGGGCGGCGGCACGGGCGATGCGGCGGGTGAGGTTGAGATCGAGAAGGAAGTGCTGGCCCAGCCGCTTGCGCGCATCGAGCCCGTGGGCCGCGATGACCTCGCGCAGCGGCGGCAGACCGGCGAGACCGTCCACGGCGGCCCGCCGGCTCAGGGTCGGCGGCGGGCCATGTCGTCGGCCATGAGCAGGCCGGCGATCAGGCTCGTCGGATCGGCCCGGCCGGTGCCGACGATATCGAGCGCGGTCCCGTGGTCCGGCGAGGTCCGAACGAACGGCAGGCCGAGCGTGACGTTGACGCCGCCGGCGAAATCAACCGTCTTGATCGGGATCAGCGCCTGGTCGTGATACATGCAGAGTACGGCGTCGTAGGTGGTGCGGGCTGCAGCATGGAACAGCGTGTCGGCAGGGGCGGGGCCGCGCACATCGATACCGTCGTGCCTCAACACCTCGATTGCCGGCGCGATCACCCGGATTTCCTCGTCACCCATCGAGCCCTGCTCGCCGGCATGGGGATTGAGGGCCGCTACCGCCAGCCGGGGACGCTCGATGCCGAACAGGGACTTCAATCCTGCCGCTGTCAGGCGGCCGGCATGTACAATCTTGTCGACGTCAAGAACGCGGATCGCCTCGGCCAAGGACAGATGGATGGTCACCGGGACGACCCGCAGCTCCGGGCAGGCGAGCATCATGGCCACGTCGACGCCCCCCGCCAGCTCGGCGAGAAATTCGGTGTGGCCGGGATGGCGGAAGCCCGCGTCCTGCAGGGTCTTCTTCTGGATCGGGTTGGTCACCATGCCGGCGACCTCGCCGCCGAGCGCCAGCTCGACGGCGCGCTCGATGGCCTCCAGGGGCGCCGGCGCGTTGGCCGGGTCCGGCTTGCCTGCCTGCACCGGGGCGCGCAAGCGCACCGGCAGCACGGGTAGCGCGGTAGCGAAGACCTTTCCGGCCTCGGCAGGGCGATCGAGCTCGCGCACCGGGACGTCGAGGCCAAGCTTGCCGGCGAGCGCGGCCAACCGCGACGCGTCGTCGAGCACGAAGAATGGCCGGTCGCCCTCGCGCCGCATCGACCAGGCCTTCAGGCTGAGTTCACCGCCAATTCCGGCCGGCTCGCCCATGGTGACGGCGAGCGGCGCGGTCGCGGTCATGGCTGCTGCTTGACGTCGATCGTGGCCTGACGGCGCAGGTCGCGCATGTACCGGCGTCCCGCCGCCTCGAGCTTTTGCAGCAGGATCTGCTGGCCAATGGCATCGCGTGTCGGCAATCCGTCGCTGCCGACCTTGCCGCACAGCGCCACGACCTGCAGCCCTTCGGCGACCCGGAACGGACCGGCGGTGCCACCGACGTTCAGCTTGGGGATTTGCTCGAACATCTGCGGGTTGGCCTGCAGGTCGCCGACCCGCACGCCGTTGAGGTCACCCGACGTGGCACCCTTGAGCTCACGCGACCGGACGTGCAGGTCGCTGCAGGTGCGCACGCCGGTCATCGCCTTCTGGGCATCGGCGGTGGCCTTGGCAACCTCGTTATCCGAGGCATTTACCGGCAACGGCAGGGTCATCTGCGTCAGGTTCAGGCGCACGTCGTCGGGCCGAGCCGCCGCAAACGGACGGCGGTCGATCACGTACATGATGTGCCAGCCCGCCGTGCTGCGGACAGGCTCGGAGTATTGCCGGACCGGCAGTTTCTCGACGACCGCGTCCAGCGTGGGATCGAGCGAGCCGGGCAGGACCCAGCCGAGTTCGCCGCCGGCCGATGCCGTTGCGCCCTGCGAGAACTGCTGGGCAACCGCACCGAACGGCGCCCCGCGCTTGAGTTGCTCGGCGATGCGGTCGGCGGCACGCTTGGCATCGTCCGCCATGTCGGCCCGGTCGATGGGCACGAAGATTTCGGCGACGCGCGATTCGGTCTTGCCTACGTTAGAGCGGGCGCGGGCCAGTGCGTCGTCGATCTCGGCCTCCGAGACATCGACCTGCGGGCGCACCCGGCGACGGATGATCTTGTTCCAGGCGATCTGCGCCTCGATCTGCTGCACGGCAATATCGAAGGTGACGCCGGTACTCTGGATGTACTGCTTGAACGCGCCGCGGCTCATGCCGGCGGCACGCTCGATGTCGTTGAAGCGCTGCTGCATCTCGCCATCGCTCGCCTTCAGGCCGAGCCGCTTGGCATCCTGGATCTGCAGCCGCTCGTCGATCATCTGGCGCAGCATCTGCGCCGCCATGCGCTGGCGCAGCTCCGGGCTGTCCTGCAGGCCGGTGGTGCGGATGGCGAACAGCACGCGTTGCTGGAGATCGAAATCGGTGATGGCGTCGTCATTGACACGCGCCAGCACGCGCAGACCCTGGGCCGAAGCCAAGGCCGGAAGCAGACTGACGACGACGAGGAGGAAGGTGCGGAGGAACAGCGCTGACATTGCACCGACAGTTTGACAGAGGGAGCGACATTATATTCCGCGGCAGTTGTGCTGCAACGGACGCTCAATGCCTTAGTCGTGGACTATGGCAAGATACGGGCGCGCTTGACGCTCGGCGGAAGGTGGTTTAGCCGAACACGGCACAGGGGCAAGGCAAAGGGGGGGCAACGATCCGACGATGACGACTGCTCGCCGTTCGATCAGCGCCCCCAGCGCATGGGATCGGATCTGCTCCGGCGTGGGCTATCACCTCGACAATCTCGGTCGTTGGCTGATCGTGAACGCACCGGCAATCGGTTCGACGTACGCGGCATTCCTGGCGCCCGGCATTCCCCGCTTGCGGCCGCGGCCGGGCTGGGTATTCGCCGAGGAGTACTACGACCAGCGGCGCTGGCTGGCCTGCCGTCGTGGCGCGCTGTGGGAAGCCGCGCGCGAAAAGGATCTCGCGGTGCCGATCACCGTTCGCTGGCACAGCGGCACCACCGTCGACCTTACCCTGGGCAACGACAACAGCCTCTGCCTGTACGTCTGTGGATCGTTCGAGCCCAACGAGTTCGCCTTCCTCGACCGGGTGCTGAAACCCGGCATGGTGTTCGTCGATGTCGGCGCCAATGACGGGTACTACACGCTGTTCGCTGCCCGCCGGGTCGGCCCTTCCGGCCGTGTGGTGGCGGCCGAGCCGAGCTCGCGCGAGCGCGCCCATCTGCAGCGCAATCTCGGGCGCAACGGCCTCGACAACGTGACCGTGGTGCCGGCCGCCATTGGCGCGGCCTCCGGCCTCGCCGACCTGCACCTGGCTCATGGTGTCCACGCCGGTCACAATACGCTGGGCAGCTTCGCCCACGATGATGTCGTGCGCGCCAGCCTCGAGCGCGTGCCGATCGAGCCGCTCGATGCCGTGATCGCCCGCCTCGGCCTGGCGCAGGTCGATTTCGTGAAAATCGATGTCGAGGGCGCGGAGGCCCGGGTCATCGACGGCGCTGCCACGGTGCTGAACGCGATGCGGCCGACCCTGCTGCTCGAGGTCAACGACAAGGCATTGCGCGCACAGGGCAACTGCGCCGATTCTCTCATCGGCACCCTGCGCGGCGGTCTCGGCTACGAGATCTTCGTGTTCTCGCCGGTGACCGGACTGCTGGAAAGCCCGCGCGACGGCGACCCGCTTTCCGCCAATGTCGTCGCCATCCCGTCCGAGCGCGTCGCCGACACGATCACGGCGCGCTAGGGACTGTCGAAGGCTCCCTCGCCATGCCGGCACGACTCGAACCGGCGGCCGCTGCCCTTGTCGGATGGGCTGTCGATGCCGCCCTGCCGCTGTGGGCGACCATCGGCTTCGACGCCGAGCATGGCCGTTTCGAGGAGCGCCTGACGCTGTCCGGCGGACGTCTGCCCGACGTTCCCCTGCGCCTGATGTCGCAGGCCCGGCAGATCCATGCCTATGCCCTCGCGGCCAGGCGCGGCTGGCATGCCGATGCCATTGCCCTGGTCGAGCAAGCCTTTGCATCGATGGTCCGCGATTACCGCGGCCGCGACGATCGCGAAGGATGGGTCTTTTCCATCCGGCGCGACGGCACGGTGGCCGATGCGCGCCGCGATCTGTACACCCACGCTTTCGTCCTGTTGGCAATCGCCTCCTATGTCGAGGCGACCGGCCGCCGCGAGGTGCTGGCGCTCGCTGACGAGACGCTCGCCTTCATCGGGAGGCACATGGTGGCGCCCGAGGGCGGTGGCTTCGTCGAGGAGCTGCCGGCAAACGGCGGGATGCGCCGGCAGAATCCACACATGCACCTGTTCGAGGGCCTGCTCTCCCTGTGGGAATGCGCCGGGCAGGAGCGCCATCTCATCCAGACGACCGAGTTGTTCGACCTATTCGCCGCGCGCTTCTTCCGCGCCGATCCCGGCGTCGTCGGCGAATACTTCACCGCCGATCTCAAGCCGGCGGACGGCGTCCTGGGCCGCATCGTCGAGCCCGGCCACCACCATGAATGGATTTGGCTGCTGCGGCGTTTCGAGCGGGCGAGCGGGCGAGCGATGCAGGCCTACGTCGATGCGCTGTACGCCCATGCCGACCGCCATGGTTTCGACAAGGCCGGGATGATCGTGGGCGAATTGCTGGCCGATGGCACCCCGCGTGCCGGCGTGCGCCGCATTTGGCCGGTCGCCGAGGCGATCAGGTCGAATCTGATCGAGGCGCGGCGTGGCCGCAGCCAGGGCGAGGGCAGGGCGGCTGCACTTGCCGTGCTGCTGCGCGACCGCTTCCTCACGCTCGATCCGCCCGGCGGCTGGCTCGACAGGCTGGACGACAAGGGCCGCTGTGTGAACGACTTCATGCCCGCCAGCACGCTGTACCACTTGCTGGGCGCGATCGACGAGCTCAGCCGGTTTGCGGGCCGGGTAGGCAAAATGGAAAACACCTCACCCTGAGGAGCGGCCCGCAGGGCCGCGTCTCGAAGGGTGGGCGCGAGCACCGCGTCTGTTGCCATCCTTCGAGACGCCGTGCATCGCACGGCTCCTCAGGACGATCGGGCCTAACCCCTCTTATGCCCCTGGTCGCGTTCGGAGACGATCGGGTTCGCGACTGGCCACCAGATCTTCAGGGCGGGATCGTTCCACAGCAGCGTGAACTGGCCAGCGCGGTCGTACTCGGTGCTCTGCTTGTAGTGGAAGATCGCCCGCTCGCTCATCACCAAGTGTCCGTTTCCGAAATTGGGCGGCACCAGCACCTGCAGCCGATTGGTGTCGCTGAGCGTGAAGGCCTCCCATTGGCGGTACTGCGAGGAGCTCGGATCGTTGTTCACCACGACCATGTAGAAGCTGCCCTGCAGGCAGGAAATCAGCTTCCAAGTCTTGGTGTCGCCGTGGATGCCGCGCAGCACGTGGCGGTGCGATACCGAGATGTCATCCTGGATGAAATCGATCGGAATGCCCGCGGTGAAGTAGGCGTTGCGATTGTAGGTCTCGATATAGTGGCCGCGGAAATCCTCGAACACGGTCGGCGGCTTGATCAGCAGGACCGATTCGAGCTTTGTCGTGAACACTTCCATCCCAACCCCCTGTGGATCAGCGCGGCAAGCCGCCGGCGCCGAGGAGCTCTTCCTTGCGGTAGACGATCGTCGAGCCGGTGAAGTCGGCCGAGATCGGCACGGTGATGAGGTGTGACAGGGCCTTGGCGACGGCCGGCTGTCGTTCTGGCGGTACTATGAACACCATGAAGCCCGTGCCGCCCGCGCCCAGGAGCTTGCCGCCGAGCGCGCCGGCGCGCTGCGCATCGTCGTAGATCCGATCGATCGTCGAGGTGCTGGTGCCGTTGGCGAGGCCGCGCTTCAGGGCCCAGCTCTCGTGCAGCAGCCTGCCGAAATCCTCGATCTTGCCGGCGTGCAGGAGATCGGCGCCGACCGCGACCATCTCGTGCATCCGCGTCATGTGCTTGGCGTTGGCTTCGAGGTTGTTGATCAGCTTCTTGGCGTAATCCGACGAAAGCCGGCTGCTGCCGGTATAGAAGAGCATCAGCCACTTCTCAAAGCCCTGGCGCTGACCGTCGGCGAGACCGAGCGGCGTCACCGAGAAGGAATCATCGCGCTCGAACTTGATGACGTTCATGCCGCCGTAGGCGCTGGCGATCTGGTCCTGGCAGCCCACCGCTTCCTTGAGCTTGTTCTGCTCGAGGTCCATGGCGCTCACCGCGAGCGCATGCGCATCGAGGTTCTTGCCGCGCATGGCGGTCAGCACGTTGATCAGGCCGACCGCGAAGGCCGAGCTGGAGCCGATCCCCGAGCGCGCCGGCAGGTCGCCCTGGTGGAACAGTTCGATGCCTTCGCTGTCGTCATAGCCCAGCGCTTCGAGACCGGCGCGCACCGCCGGATGCTGGATCTGGGAGGCGGCGCCGACTGCCTCGATATGCGACCAGATGATGCGATGGCGGATGCCGAAGAACGGCGGCAGGAAGCCGGTGCCGATGTAGCAGTACTTGTTGATGGCCATCGACAGCACGGCGCCGCCGTGCCGCCGGAACCACGGCGGGTAGTCCGTGCCGCCGCCGAAGAACGACACCCGGTACGGCGTGCGGGAAATTGCCATCAGCATCTGAAGACCATCAACCTTTCTGACTGCCTCGCCGATCTGCCGCCTCAGCGGGTCAGAAAACGGTCGCCTTCCGTTGCCACGCGGGCTCGCCAGTAGTCCAGCAGGTCGCGTAGCGTCTTCTCGTAGGGGATTTCGGGCTTCCAGCCGGTGTGGGCGTGGAACTTCGCCGTGTTGGGCACCTGCAGGTCGGCATCGATCGGACGCAGCCGGTCGGGATCGACCTCGACCCTGATGGCGTCCTTGGCCGGCGAAAAGGAGATCAAGGTGTCGAGGATGTCCTTCACGGTGCAGGAGTGGACGCCGCCGATATTGTAGTAGGCGCCGGCCGTCGGATTGACCGTGACCAGCATGTAGTAGGCGCGCACCGCATCGCGCACATCGGCGACGGTGCGCAGCGATTGCAGGTTGCCGACCTTGACGATCGGCGGGATGCGATTGTGCTCGATCATCGCGATCTGCTTGGCGAAGGTCGATTCGGCGAAGACGTCGCCGCGGCGCGGTCCGGTGTGGGTGAACATGCGCGTCGTCATGATCGTCATGCCGTAGGCTTCGGCATAGAAGCGGCCCACGAGATCGGTGCCGACCTTGGAAATGGCGTAGGGCGAGGCGGGGTGGAAGGTGCACTCCTCGTCAATCGGCAGTTTTTCCTTCGGTACCCGGCCGAAGACCTCGGATGAGGCGCAGACATGGATCACTGCCTTGGGGGCGTGCTGCTTCAGCGCGTCGAGCACCCGCACCGTGCCCTGGACGTTGGTATCCATGGTGTCGAGCGGTGAATCGAAGCTGGTGCGCGGGAAGCTCTGTGCGGCGAGATGGAACACGTAGTCGGGCTTCGCGTCGGCCACCACCTTCTGAATCGACATTGTGTCGCGGAGGTCGCCGTAGAGCAGGGAAACCCGATCCCCCGAGTTGATGCGATGGGCGATATTCACCAGGTTGTCGAGCGGGCTGCGCCAGCGGCACATGCCGATGACGTGCCAATCGGTCTTCTCGAGCAGGAATTCGGCGAGGTGGGAGCCCACCATTCCCGTGATGCCTGTGATAAGCGCGCGCCGAGCAGCCATCGTCCCCGTCTATCCTGCCTTTCGTGGCGGTCAACTTAATTGAGGCAATGACAAAAGGCCACCCCGGCCGGGGCTCCCCCGCCGTTGCCTTGGGAGGGTGAGGTCTCTATGGTCCGACCACCCTAAGATAACGATAGTCACGATGAGTTTTGCCCGCGAACCCCTGACCAAAGCGACGGCGATACAGTTGTTCAAGAGCCTCTATCTGGCTCGGCGTTCCGAAGAATACATCGTCAAGCACTACCCCGAAAACCTGATGCGCACGCCGATGCACATGTCGATGGGCCAGGAGTTCGTCTGCGTCGGGGTGTGTGCGGCGCTCGACGGCACGGCCGACGTCTTCGCCTCCTATCGCAGCCATGCCGCCTTCCTGGCGCAGACGCACGATACCGACCGGTTCTTCTCGGAACTCTACGGTCGCACCTCGGGTACCGGCGAAGGCAAGGGTGGCTCGATGCATCTGGCCGCACCCGACCAGGGACACATCCTGTCGAGTGGCGT
>JAEZHS010000179.1 GCA_023436825.1 Pseudomonadota bacterium
CCGACCGCTGGTCGCTGCGCTGGTTCTACGCCATCGGCCGCTATCCCGAGTTCATCTCGGCCTTCTGGCGCAGCCTGTGGCTGGGCGCGCTGAGCTCGGCCATCGCCGTCGCCTTCTCGGTGCCGGCGGCGCTGGCCATCGGCCGCCATCGCTTCCGAGGCCGCGACGCCATGACGGCGCTCTTCATGTCGCCGCTCATGATCCCGCATGTCGTGCTGGGCATCGCCTTCCTGCGCTTCTTCACCGAGCTCGGGCTCGGCGGGACCTTCGTCGGCCTGGTGCTGGCGCATATCGTGATCGTGCTGCCCTTTGCGCTCCGGCTGACGCTCGCCTCTGCGGTCGGCCTCGACCGCTCGATCGAGCATGCGGCCATCTCGCTCGGCGCCTCGGACGGCACGGTCCTGCGGCGCATCACCTTGCCGCTGGTGCTGCCCGGCCTGATCAGTGGCTGGGCGCTCGCCTTCATCAACTCGTTCGACGAAGTGACCATGACGGTGTTCATCGCAGCGCCCGGCACGGAGACCCTGCCGGTGCGCATGTTCCTCTACATCCAGGACAATATCGATCCGCTGGTCACCTCGGTGTCGGCCGTCGTCATTGCCATCACCGTGGCCGCGCTGATCGCGCTCGATCGCGCTTACGGCCTGGAGCGTCTGCTGGTGGGAAGGAACGCCGATGGCCGATAGCGAGTTCGACGTCGCCGTCGTCGGTGGCGGCCTGGTCGGCGTCGCCACCGCCTGGGGCCTGGCGCGCGAGGGCTGCCGCGTCGTCGTGCTCGACGAGGGCGATCGCGCCGTGCGAGCGAGCCGCGGCAACTTCGCCCTGGTTTGGGTGCAGAGCAAGGGCCTGGGGCTGGCGCCCTATGCCGGCTGGACCATCCGCTCGTCGAACGCCTGGGCGGGCTTCGCCGAGACGCTGAGGGAGGAGACCGGGCTCGATGTCTGCTTCCAGCGGCCCGGCGGCTTCCATTTGGCGCTGTCGGAGCGCGAGCTCGAAGCGCGCGCCAATATCCTGAAGCGCCTGCACAACCAGCCGGACATCGTCGACTACAAGACCGAGATTTTGGACCATGCGCAGGTGGCTAGGATGCTGCCAGACATCGGGCCCGAGGTGGTGGGCGGCAGTTTCTGTCCGCTCGACGGTCACGTGAACTCGTTGCGGCTGTTCCGCACCCTGCACACCGCGATCAATGCCCGAGGCGTCACCTACCTGCCGAGCCATCGTGTCGAGAACATCGTGCGCGAGGGCGGCGAGTTCCGGCTCACGACCGCTCATCGCGAGATCCGCGCCAATCGCGTGGCGCTGGCGGCCGGCAACGCCAACATGCATCTGGCGCCGATGGTCGGGCTGGAATGCCCGATGAAGCCCGAGCGCGGCCAGATCGTCGTCACCGAGCGGTTGCGGCCGTTCCTGCGCCATCCCGTCGTCACCCTGCGCCAGACCGACGAGGGTACGGTGATGATCGGAGATTCCAAGGAGGAGCGTACCGATCCGGCCGGCCTGACCATCGGCGTCAGCGCCACAGAGGCCGAACGCGCGGTGCGCCAGTTCCCGCTGCTGGCCAACGTCAATGTCGTGCGCACCTGGAGCGCGATCCGCGTGATGACCCAGGACGGCTTCCCGATCTACGACGAATCGGAGAGCCATCCCGGGGCCTTCACGGTGTGCTGCCATTCTGGCGTGACGCTCGCAGCCAACCATGCGCTCACCATTGCGCCGATGATTGCGCGCGGTGCGCTCGACAAGTCACTGGTCGCTCCCTTCAGTGCGCGGAGGTTTCATGTTCAAGAGGCTGGCTGACGCCGGCGCGGCCGTCGCGCTCACGATCGACGGCAAGCCTGTACAGGCAAGGAGCGGCGACACCGTCGCGTCGGCCCTGCTGGCCGCGGGCATCGAGCGTTGCCGCACGACGCCGGTAACGGGTGCGCCGCGCCTGCCGTACTGCCTGATGGGCGTCTGCTTCGACTGCCTGGTCACCATCGACGGCGTCGGCAGCCGCCAGGCCTGTCTGGTGCCGGTGCATGAGGGGATGGCGGTGGAGACACAGGTCGGGAAACGAGAGGCCGGACGATGATCAGCCATCACCTTCCTCCCCAGCGAAGCTGGGGAGGTGGGCGCGAAGCGGTCGGAGGGGTCGGAAGCCCCACGACCGATCGTTCGCCCATGACCCCTCCGGCGCCACGCGCCACCTCCCCACTACGTGGGGAGGGAGGAGCTTTCCAATGAACGCCGCCGATCTCGCGTCCTCCTACGACCTCGTCGTCATCGGCGGCGGGCCGGCAGGTCTCGCCGCGGCGTCTCTGGCGGCGCGCGCCGGCGTCTCCACCGTCCTGTTCGACGAAAATCCCGGCGTCGGCGGTCAGATCTATCGCGGCATCACCTCGACGCCCGTCACCAACCGCGCGATCCTGGGCGAGGACTATTGGGCGGGCGAGGCGTTGGCCAACGAGGCCAAGGCAAGCGGCGCCGTGATCGTGAACGGCGCCACGGTGTGGAGCCTCGACCCGCAGCGTATCGTCGGCGTCTCGATTGCCGGAAAGGCACGCATGATCGAGGCCAAGCGCGTGATCATCGCCACCGGCTCGCAGGAGCGGCCGTTCCCCATCCCCGGCTGGACGCTGCCGGGCGTGATGACGGCCGGCGCGGCGCAGACGGTGCTGAAGGCCCAGGGCCTGCTGCCCGACGGCCGCACGGTCATGGCCGGCACCGGACCGCTGATGTGGCTGCTGGCGGCGCAGATCCTGCGCGCCGGCGGCAGGATCGACGCCATCCTCGACACGACGCCACGCAGCAATCTTTTACGCGCGGCGCCGCATCTGCCCGACTTCATGCTGTCGCCGTACTTTGCCAAGGGCTTGGCCCTGTTGCGCGAGGTGAAGGCCAAGGTGCCGGTCCGTCGCGTCTCGAGCATCGCGGCGGTGGGCGAGGTCAAGCTGCGCGAGGTCGTGTCCGACCGGGGTCCGATTCCGGCCGATCTCCTGCTGCTGCACCAGGGCGTGGTGCCCAACGTCAATCTCGCCCTCGCCGCCGGTGCGGCGCACGAATGGAACGAGCGACAGCTCTGCTTCCAGCCCGTGCTCGACCAGGATTTCGCCAGCTCGGTGCCCGGCATCGCCGTGGCGGGCGACGGCGCGGGCATTGCCGGCGGCAGGGCGGCGGCCGAGCGCGGGCGCCTCGCCGCAATCGCCGCGGTCGGCGCGCTCAAGCCCGACGC
>JAEZHS010000228.1 GCA_023436825.1 Pseudomonadota bacterium
CGCACCATCACGCTCTCGTACACCTTCTTCGAGGCCAAGACGGAGCGGGCGAAGACCTTGCTCGGCAGCGTTCCTGCCGACGCCACTGGAAAGGGTGGATGATCATGGCCGACGGCACTCCCAAGCATCCCTATCATCTGGTCGATCCCAGCCCGTGGCCGGCGCTGGGCGCGCTGGGTGCGCTCCTGCTGGCGATCGGGGCGGCCCTCGGCATGCATCCGGATATTCTGGGCACCGGCGTCGCCAACGTCGTCAAGGCGGTGCAGTGGTGGGTGATCGCGCCCGGCCTGGCGCTGATCCTGGCGGTGATGTTCTGGTGGTGGAGCGACGTCATCGTCGAATCGCGCAAGTACCACACCGCGGTGGTCCAGCTCGGCCTGCGCTACGGCATGATCCTGTTCATCGCCTCGGAGGTACTGTTCTTCGCCGCCTTCTTCTGGGCGTTCTTCGACGCCTCGCTGTTCCCCAACTCGCCCGAGATGCCGGTCCGCGCCGAGGCGACCGGCGGCGTCTGGCCGCCCAAGGGCATCAGCGTCATCGCCCCGTTCGACCTGCCCTTCATGAACACGCTGATCCTGCTGCTCTCGGGCACCACGGTGACCTGGGCACACCACGCCATCCTCGAAGGCAACAAGCGCGACGCGGTGCGCGGGCTGACGCTGACGGTGATCCTGGGAATCTGCTTCACCGGCATCCAGGCCTACGAGTACTTGAACGCGCCGTTCAGCTTCCGTGAGAACATCTATTCCTCGACGTTCTTCATGGCGACCGGCTTCCACGGCTTCCACGTGCTGGTCGGCACGACCTTCCTGCTGGTCTGCCTGTTCCGCGCCATGGCGGGCCATTTCAAGCCGAACCACCATTTCGGCTTCGAGGCGGCCGCCTGGTACTGGCACTTCGTCGACGTGGTGTGGCTGTTCCTGTTCATCTGCATCTACTGGTGGGGCTCCGGCAAGGCGCCGATCGCGCTGCACTGACACAGCGCCCACGACTATGATTGGAACCGCCGGGCGCTCCCCGGCGGTTCGCCTTTTGGGAGGGCGTGATGTCCGAATGGCCACGGCAATCTCCGGTCGACGTCGCCCTGCGCGGGGCCTGCCCGCGCTGCGGCGGCGGCCGGCTGTTCGCCGGTTTGCTGAGCGTGGCCGAACGTTGCTCGGAGTGCGACCTCGACCTGCGCGGCAACGATGCCGGCGACGGTCCAGCCGTGTTCGTCATCCTGGGCTTGGGCGCCATCATCATGATCCTGGTGTTCTGGGTCGAGTTTCGCTTCGAACCGCCCTGGTGGGTGCATGTGCTGATCTGGGGGCCGCTCACCGTCGGGCTCTCGGTGTGGATGTTGCGCGTGCTGAAGGCCTGGCTGATCGCCCAGCAATACACCCATCGCTCGACGGCGTTGGACGGATAGGAGAGGGCGTATGATTCGGCTCAGGCCAGCCTTGTGGCCCACCCTCATCTCGCTGCCGATCTTCGTGGTCTCGCTGGGGCTCGGCATCTGGCAGATGGAGCGTCGCGAATGGAAGCGCGACATCCTGCACCGCATCGAGGTCAATCAGGCAGCCGCGCCGATCGCGCTCGACGAGCTGCTGCGCGGAGATCCGCTGCGCCAGGAGTACGGCCGCGTGACCGTGTCGGGCACGCTGCTGAACGACAAGGAGTTCTACCTCGCCGCGCGCAACCTCAAGAACAAGGTCGGCCTGCAGGTCGTGACGCCGCTGCGCACCGACGACGGCCGCATCGTGCTGTTCGACCGCGGCTGGATCCCGCAGGAGCAGAAGGAGCCCGCCAAGCGCGCCCAGGGGCAGGTGACGGGTCACGTCGACCTCACTGGCATCGTGCGCCGCAACCAGGAGCGCCGCCAGTTCGCACCGGAGAACGTGCCGGACAAGAACGTCTGGTTCCACGTCGACGTGCCCTTGATGCGCAGCATGGCGGGCGGCAAGCCCGATCCCAAGCTCGATGTCTTCTTTCTCGAAGCCGACGCGGCGCCCAACCCGGGCGGTGTGCCGATCGGCGGGCAGACGCGCCTCGACATCCCCAACGACCACCTGCAGTACGCCATCACCTGGTTCCTGCTCGCGCTGGCGCTGGTCGGCGTCTACCTCGCCTATCACTGGGAGAACGGTCGCCTCACCATCGCCGGCCGCACGAAGGCCAAGCCCAAGGACGCGCCATGATCGCCAACGATCCCTATGCCGAGCTGGAACGCCGCTTCGCGCGGCTGAGCGCCGTCAATCGCGCCAGCTCGATCCTGAACTGGGACCGCTCGGCCATGATGCCATCGGGCGCCAGCGAGGATCGCGCCGACCAGCTCGCGACCCTGGGTGTCATCGCCCACGGCATGATCGCGGCACCCGACATGCCCGAGCTCTTGTCACGGGCGGAGGAGGGGGCCAAGGGCCTCGACCGCTGGCGCGCCGCCAATCTGCGCGAGATGCGCCGGCTGTGGGTGCACGAGAGCGCACTGCCGGCGGACCTGGTCGAGGCGCGTACGCGCGCCACGTCGGCCTGCGAGATGGTCTGGCGTGACGCCAAGAAGAACGCCGACTTCAAGTCGCTGCTGCCGACGCTCGGCGAGGTGCTGGCCGTGATGCGTCGCGTCGGCGAGGCCAAGGCGGCGGCGCTCAAGACCTCGCTCTACGACGCGCTGCTCGACGAGTTCGAGCCGGGCGGCCGTTCGGCGCGCATCGACGAGCTGTTCGGCGAATTGCGCGCCTTCCTGCCCGACCTGCTGGGCCGTGTCATGGAGCGCCAGGCGAGTGCTGGCAAGCCGCTCGAGCTCGAGGGCCCGTTCCCGGTCGAGCAGCAGCGCAAGCTCGGCGAGGAGATGTGCCGGCGGCTCGGTTTCGATTTCACGCACGGCCGGCTCGATGTGTCGGCACACCCCTTCACCGGCGGCACCGCCGACGACGTGCGCATCACCACGCGCTACGATGAGGCCGACTTCGCCCGCGCCCTGATGGGCGTGCTGCACGAGACCGGCCACGGCCTCTACGAACTCGGCCTGCCGCGCGACTGGCGGCGCCAGCCGGTGGGCAATGCGCGCGGCATGGCGCTGCACGAAAGCCAGTCGCTGCTGATGGAGATGCAGGCCTGCCGCAGCGACGCCTTCCTCTCGTTCGCCGCGCCGCACATGCGTGCCGCCTTCGGCAAGGACGGGCCGGCCTGGACGGCCGAGAACATCCATCGGATCTACACGCGTGTGGCGCCGGGCTACATCCGCGTCGACGCCGACGAGGTGACCTACCCGTTGCACATCATGCTGCGCTACCGGCTGGAGCGGGCGATGCTTTCAGGCGACCTCGCGCTCGCCGACCTGCCGGGCGCCTGGAACGAGGGCATGCGCGAGCTTTTGGGCGTCGTCCCGCCGAACGACGCGCTGGGCTGCCTGCAGGACATCCATTGGCCGGATGGCGGCTGGGGCTATTTCCCGACCTATACTCTGGGGGCGCTGGCCGCGGCTCAGCTCTTCGCCGCCGCCCGCCGGGCCGAGCCCGGCCTTTTGGCAGCCATCGGCAAGGGCGATTTCGCCCCGCTGCTGGCCTGGCTCCGGGCCAATGTACACGGCAAGGGCTCGCTGGAAAGCACCGACCAGGTCCTGACCGAGGCCACCGGCGACCGCCTCGGGACGGCCGCCTTCAAGGCCCATCTGGAAACCCGCTACCTGTCGGCGTAAGAGGAAGCCATGCTCGATCTCCGCCCCAACTGCGAATGCTGCGACAAGGACCTGCCGAACGGCGCTCCCGATGCGCTGATCTGCACCTACGAGTGCACGTTCTGTGCGGACTGCGCTCGAACTCGGCTGGGCGGTCTGTGCCCCAATTGCGGCGGTGACCTCGTGAAGCGTCCGACGCGTCCGGCGCGGATGCTTGAGAAACACCCCGCTTCGACCAAGAGGGTCCGCAAGGATCATGCAGCCTGTCGTCAGGTTGCTTAACAGCTTCCTCCCCACGCCGAGGCTGGGGAGGTGTCCGCGAAGCGGACGGAG
>JAEZHS010000302.1 GCA_023436825.1 Pseudomonadota bacterium
TGACGGCCACCGACGACGCAGCGCCACATCAGCGCGTCTGCGAGGCGCCGGGCTGCAAGCTCGGCGGCGAGTATCGCGCGCCGCGCGCCCGCGATCGGCTGAACGAGTATCGCTGGTTCTGCCTCGAGCATGTGCGCGACTACAACAAGAAGTGGGACTACTTCGCCGGTCTCGGCGCCGAGCAGATCGAGGCCCATATCCGCGCCGACACGACTTGGCGCCGCCCGGTTTGGCCCCTCGGCGCCCGCCGCAGCAACGGCCCCTATGTCCATATCCATGACCCGTTCGACCTTGCTGACGATGCCGGGTTGGGCGAGCGGCCGCAGCCCAGGTTCGATGGCAGCGAGCAACTGACCCCGGCCGAGCGCTCGGCCCTTGATGTCCTTGAACTTTCCTGGCCCTCGACCCAGGCGGACGTGAAATCTCGTTACAAGGAATTGGTGAAAATCCACCATCCCGACGCCAACGGTGGGGCCCGGGACGCCGAGGAAAAACTGAAGCAAATCAATGCCGCCTATTCCACTCTGCGGGCATCCGAACACCTTCCGGTCGAGTGATTAGCCCTATTCAAGGCAGACACGGCAATTGGTCGCTTGCGGTGCACAAAACGGCCTGCGACACTTGTTTTTAGCCCGCAATTTGGCGGGCTTTGTTTTGTAGGACTTGTGATGGCCTCTACGACGACCGCGGCCCGGCAGAACGTCTCGGGCATGCCGGATATCAAGGTTTCCGCCCGTCAGCTCTTCGGCATCGACACGGACATGGAAGTCCCGGCCTTCAGCCAGGCGACCGAGCATGTGCCGGAGGTGGACGACGCCTACCTCTTCGACCCGGACACGACGATGGCGATCCTCGCGGGCTTCGCCCACAACCGACGAGTCATGGTCCAGGGCTACCACGGTACGGGCAAGTCGACCCACATCGAGCAGGTCGCTGCGCGCCTCAACTGGCCCTGCCTGCGCGTCAACCTCGACAGCCACATCAGCCGTATCGACCTGATCGGCAAGGACGCGATCGTGCTGCGCGACGGCAAGCAGGTGACCGAGTTCCGCGAGGGCATCCTGCCGTGGGCGCTGCAGAACCCGACGGCCCTGGTGTTCGACGAATATGACGCGGGCCGCGCCGACGTCATGTTCGTGATCCAGCGCGTCCTCGAGGTCGACGGCAAGCTGACGCTGCTCGACCAGAACAAGGTGATCCGCCCTCACCCGGCGTTCCGCCTGTTCTCGACGGCGAACACCGTGGGCCTCGGCGACACGACCGGCCTCTATCACGGCACGCAGCAGATCAACCAGGGCCAGATGGACCGCTGGTCGATCGTGACGACGCTGAACTACCTGCCGCACGACCAGGAAGTGAACATCGTCGCCGCCAAGACGCCGCACTTCGACACCGAGGAGGGTCGCAAGATCATCTCCGCCATGGTGGCGCTGGCCGACCTCACGCGCGCGGGCTTCATCGCCGGCGACATCTCGACCGTGATGTCGCCGCGTACGGTGATGACCTGGGCCGAGAACGCCCGCATCTTCGGCGGCGACATCGGCTTTGCCTTCCGTCTCACCTTCCTCAACAAGTGCGACGAGGTCGAGCGCAGCACACTCGCCGAGTACTACCAGCGCTGCTTCGGCAAGGAATTGCCGCCGTCGAGCGGCAAGGGCGGCAAGCTGCACTGACCTAAGTACCGAGAAGGTGGCCTAGATGGCCAAGGACACTACGCCGATCGAGGAATTCCGGCGCGTCACCGCCACCACCATGCGGGCGGTATCGCGCAAGGAAGTGAACGTCTCCTTCGTGCCCGATGGCGGCTCGCTGCTGGGCAGCGAGGCGCGCATCACCGTGCCGGCGCGCGACCTGCCGGTCGAGGATGTGAGCCGCGTGCGCGGCGAGGCCGATTCGATGGCGCTGAAGCTGCGCCATCACGACCGCAAGACCCATTTGCGCCGCGTGCCCAGAGGCGAGACCGCGCGCGCGATCTTCGAGGCGGTCGAGCAGGTCCGCGTCGAGGCGCTCGGCGCCCGGCGCATGGCCGGCGTCGCCGACAACCTGTCGGCACTCTACCGCCAGCGCTCCGACCAGCGCGGCCATGCCCGCATCAAGTCCAAGGACGACGCGCCGATTGCCGACGTGATCGGCCTGATCGCCCGCGAGCAGCTCTTGGGCGCCGCCCCGCCCGAGGCCGCCAAGGCGATGGTCGACATGTGGCGTGCCGATGTCGAGGCCGCCGCCGGCCGCGACTTCCAGAAGCTGCGCGAGACGCTCGGCAACCAGGAGTCCTTCGCGCGCGCTGCGCGCCAGCTCATCCGCGACCTCAAGCTCGGCGATGAATCGGCCGACCTGCAGGACGAGGACGACCAGGAATCGCAGGATCAGGAGAACGCCGACGGCCAGTCCAACGAGACCGGCGACGATCAGAGCGATTCGAGCGAAACCCACGGCTACGGCGCCCAGGGCGAGGAGACCGAGGATGCCTCCGAGCAGGAGGACGCCTCCGAGACCGTCGCCGACCAGGCCCAGACCGAGATGCAGATGGGCTCGGGCGACGAGGAGGAGCCGGGCCGCGCCGAGCGTCCGTGGCTGCCGCCGGGTGCGCTCTCCAACGAGCCGCTGGGCCAGCAGTATCACGCCTATACGGTGAAGTTCGACGAGGTCGTCGAAGCCGACCAGCTGTGCGACGCCGAGGAGCTCGGTCGCTTGCGCAACCATCTCGACCAGCAGCTCTCACATCTGCAGGGCGTGATCGGCAAGCTCGCCAACCGGCTACAGCGCCGCCTGATGGCGCAGCAGAACCGCTCATGGGACTTCGACCTCGACGAGGGCACGCTCGACGCGGCGCGCCTCGCCCGCATCGTCGCCAACCCCATGCACGCCCTTTCCTTCAAGAAGGAGAAGGAGACCAACTTCCGCGACACTGTCGTGTCGCTGCTGATCGACAATTCGGGCTCGATGCGCGGCCGGCCGATCACGGTGGCGGCGATGAGCGCCGACATCCTGGCCCGCACCTTGGAGCGCTGCGGCGTCAAGGTCGAGATCCTGGGCT
>JAEZHS010000658.1 GCA_023436825.1 Pseudomonadota bacterium
AAGCCGGCCTGCTGGACGACGATGCTGCGCGTGCCCGGCGGCGCCACGGCCAGCCCCTCGACGGCAAGCCGTTCGCGCGGCGCCGGCAACGCCATCGCCGGCTTCTCGGCCGGCAGCCGCGCCAGCAGCTCGGCGAGGTGACGCCAGCCCTGGCGTGCGCCGACGAATACCCGCCACTGCGAGATCACCACCTCGATCGGCGCCAGGGCGCGCGACGACAGGATCGAGCCCGCGATGATGATGCCGGCCGTGGCCTGGTTGTGGATCACCAGCCAGGCGCCGACCGCGAGCACCGCCGATTGCAGCATCATGCGGAATGCGCGCGACAGTCCGCCTATGCCGCCAGTGACGTCGGCGGCGCGCTGCTGGGCGGCGACATGCTCGCGCGTGTTGGCGGACCACAGGTCGGCAAAGCGGCCGACCATGCCCATGGCGTGCAGCACCTCGGCGTTGTTGTGGCTGGTCTCCACCAGCCGGCTGCGCCGCGCCGCCATGGCCGAGGCCTCGAGCGTCGGCCGGCGGAGCTTGAACTCGGTGAGCGCGGTGAAACCGACCAGGATCAGGGCGCCGACCGTGGCGGTGAGGCCGATCAGCGGATGAAACAGGTAGCAGATGCCGAGATAAAACGGCAGCCACGGCAGGTCGAACAGCGCCGCCGGTCCGCCGCCTGCCATGAACAGCCGCACCTGCTCCAGGTCGCGCGCGGGTTCGGACAGGCGAACGCCCGCGCGCAGCGGCAGCTTGACGATAAGGTCGTAGACCCGCCGGTCCAGCTGCTCGACGAAGCCGCCGGCGACGCGGGTCAGCACGCGGTTGCGCGCGACGTCGAGGACGGCCTGGAAGCCGTAGAGGGCGGCGGCGAGGACAGCGAGCGCGATCAGGGTCGGTACGCTGCGGCTGGGCAGCACGCGATCGTAGATCTGCAGCATGAAGAACGAGCCCGTGAGATAGAGCACGTTCAAAAGCGCAGTGAACACCGCCACACCGATGAATGCGGATCGGCCCGCTGACAGCGCAGCCGAAAGCTCCGATGAACGATGCAAGGACCCCGCCCCCACGGCGACCCGGTGGACTGGCGCCAGCAGGCCCTCCAGTCGTTCGGGACGCCCTCCCTTATTTCTCTGCCCCTATTCTAAGGGGGTACCATTGCTTCACGGTGAGTTCAAACTGAACTCCATGCAACCTTCATGGCTACTTGGATTTCCGGGCAGCCTTCGTTTTCCCCGGCGCCTGCTGCTCGGCGACCTTGATGTCGGGCAGCGAATGGTCCTCCTCCTTCACCGGCGCCGCCTCGACGAACGAAATCGGATCGCTGCCCGGAAAAGTGCCCTTCAGGGCGTCGTCGAGCTTCTTGTCCAGCTTCTTCTTCGGGTCCGTCGGTTGGTGGTCGCTGCCGCCGCCGGGCGCGCGTCGGGCCTTTTGCTCCGCCGCCAGATACGCCTGCTCGATCAGCTTCAGGTCCGCCTTGTCCTTCTCGGTCGCGCCCGGCGCCGCCGCGGCGTCGCGGGCGCTGCTGAGCTTCTGCTCGAGGTCCTCGAGCTCGTTCTGCATCGGATCGGTGGCCGGCATGTCGACTCCGCAGAGAATGGCGTCACTACCGCAACGCTGGCCGGCCGATGGCGGTTGCTGCCCGACACCGTCAGGAACGCGGGGAACCATCGACCAGCTCGAAGCCCTTTTGCCTCATGCACTGCGCGTAGAAGCCGTTCTCGGCAGCAAAGCGGTCGGAGTCGGCGACGACGTCACCGGGTGACGGCGCACGGCGGCGCGATGGCGCGCCCGGCGGCTGGCGCGGGAAGCGCAGTGCGGCCTGGCGCCGGGCCTGCTGCCGGCAGTCGTCCGTCTCGGCGACAGTGGGCGCCGTACCGGCGCTCCGGCCTTCCCAGCGCAACGACGGGCCGGCGCAGGCCGTGCCCACCAGCGGCAACGCCAAGGCCAAGGTGAGCCGGACTGTCAGCCGATGCATGCTCGCGGCCTCTAGCGATAGGGGCTGTCCGCCTTGAGATTCGCCGCGAGGGCGGGTTCCCAGCGGTCGCCGTTCGCGAGCAGCTTTTCCTTGTCGTAGTACAGCTCCTCGCGGGTCTCCGTCGAATATTCCTGGTTGGGCCCTTCGACGATGGCATCGACCGGGCAGGCCTCCTGGCAGAAGCCGCAATAGATGCATTTCACCATGTCGATGTCGTAGCGCGTGGCGCGCCGGCTTCCGTCCTCGCGCGGCTCGGCCTCGATGGTGATGGCCTGGGCCGGACAGATCGCCTCGCAGAGCTTGCAGGCGATGCAACGTTCCTCGCCGTTGGGATAGCGGCGCAGTGCATGCTCGCCGCGAAAGCGCGGGCTGGTCGGCGTGCGCTCGTAGGGATAGTTCACCGTCACCTTGGGCTTGAACATGTACCTGAGCGTCAGGGCGAAGCCTTCGACGACTTCCAGAAGCAGGAACTGGCGGGCGGTTCGATCGAGACGCATGGTGCTTCTCCGTCCAACCTCCAAGGTCCCGGGCGGGCAGAGGTTGCCGGTACGCTAGTGCACATTATACAGCCCCGCTGTCATCCGAGCGCAGCGAGAGACCTTTCCTGCAGCCTTAAAGGCCCCTCGCTTCGCTCGGGGTGACAGATCGCTCGGGGTGACAGACGAACGCTGTCGCCGGGTAACGCGCCTGACACAATGCGCTGCTATCCTTCAGCGACGTGCCTACATATCCAGTTCCCGAGCCATCGGCTCCCATGAATGGCCGTCCCGTCTGAACATCCCCGGTCGTTGCACGCGGTCATCGCGCGCAACAGTTCGACGCTGTCGTGCGCCCTGCTGATCCTGTCGGTCCTGCTCGGCGCCGCCCTCGATCTCAGCCTGCCGCTTGCGGTCTATCTGCTGAGCTTCTGGCACTACTACCTCTACTGGCTCGCCTTCGCCTTTGGCGCGATCCCGTTCGAGGTCTTCAAGCGCGATGCCGTGGCGATGAAGACCGTCTCGGTCGCCCTCCTGGCGACGGTCTATCTCGCGACGCCGATCGACGCCGTGTCATTGATCGTCATCGGCGGCGGCATCCTGCTGAACATCCGCGCCGCCATGGTCCTCGGGGTCGACCGGACCTACTACGGTCACGAGGTCGCGGGCCTGCCGCTGCAGAGGATCACCGCCTTTCCCTATTCGCTGACCAGCCATCCGATGATCCTGGGCAACGTCGCGGCGTTCGGCGGAACGATGCTCAACGCGGCGTTCCGGGAGCAATGGTGGCCGCTCGCCTGCCTGCACGTCGCCCTGAACATCGGGCTGCTCGCCATGGAGCTGGCCGGCCCGCACCGCCGCGCCG
>JAEZHS010000326.1 GCA_023436825.1 Pseudomonadota bacterium
TTTCCTGTTGCCTTAAAGGACCCTCGCTGCGCGCGGGATGACAGTTGTGACGTGACGAGCAGCGTGTGTAACTTCGACGTGGTTTCACACATCTTGATCAAGCAGGGCTCGGTTGTCGTCTGCGACGGCGACGATGGCGATGTGCCATGGTGGAGCTTCGCCAAGACCGTGATCGCCGCGGCCGCGCTGGCGCTGGTACGAGATGGTCGGCTCATCTTGGACGAGCCGTTGACCGACCGGCCCTACACGCTGCGTCAGCTCCTGCAGCATCGCGCCGGTCTCACCGAATACGGACGCCTGCCGGCCTATCACGAGGCCGTCGCGCGAAACGAGGATGCCTGGCCTGCCGACGAGATGCTGGCGCGGACCGCCGCCGACCGGTTGGTTTATGAACCGGGCGAGGGCTGGGGTTATTCGAACATCGGCTACTACTTCGTCGGCCGGCTGATTGAGCAGGCGACCGACCGGCCCCTGGGCGATGCTCTCGATCGTCTGGTGATGAAGCCGCTCGGCGTTGCCGGTGTCCGCTTCGCCGCTGACCGTGCGGACTATTCGCGCGATTACGATCCGCGCTGGGTCTATCACGGATTGCTGGTCGGGCCGCTGCAACAGGCCGCGTTGCTCCTGCAACGCCTGATGGCCGGTGATCTTTTGCCGCCACCCTTGTTATCGGCGATGTGCGACCGATATCTCGTGGGCGGGCCGATCGCGGGCCGTCCCTGGAAAACACCCTCTTACGGACTTGGCCTCATGATCGGTGAGACGACCGGCGGCGATCTTATTGCCGGCCATACGGGTGGCGGCCCCGGCAGCGCCGTCGCGGTGTATCATCGCCTCGATCGATCGACCGGCACAGCCGCCGCCTACAAGGCCGGCGGCGACGATGCGTCTGTCGAAGACGCCTGTGTGGCCCTGCTGAGGACTCGTCCGTGAAATCCGCCGATATCGAGCGCATCGCCGATTGGATCGTCCGCCGCGGCCTCGAAGGCGCGACGGAGACCGACCTGCTGATCAAGTTCTGCGAGAAGTGCAATGAGGCGGGGCTGCCCCTCGCGCGCGCCCTCGTGGTCATCGACACCCTGCATCCCGTGCACGAAGGAACCGTCTTCCGCTGGCGCAACGACAACGTCGACGAGGACGCCGCCACCCAATACGGGCGCACCACCGAGGGCGAGGCCGCCGCCTCCTGGCAACGCAGCCCCTTCTTTCACCTGTTGCAGACCGGCGGCGAGGAACTGCGGCGGCGCATCGCCTTCGGCGATCCGATCGACTTCCCCAGCATCCAGGAGATGAAGGATCTCGGTCACACTGACAACATCATCTTCGTTCGCCGCTTCGCCGAGGGCGCCTCGATCGGCGAGATGGATTGCGTCTACTCGAGCTGGTCGACGCGCGACGCCGAGGGGTTCAGCGAGGCCAATGTCGCGGCCCTGCGGCGCCTCGCGCCGACACTCGGGCTCGCGATCAAGAGTGCGGCTCTGACCAAGGTCGCCGACACCTTGGTCGAGGTCTATCTCGGGCGCGATGCCGGCCAGCGCGTGCTCAAGGGGCGCATCCAGCGTGGCGTTGCCGACCGTATCGAGGCGGCGCTGTGGTTCTCCGACCTGCGCAGCTTCACCACCATCACCGACACCGCCAAGCCGACCGAGATCATCCCGCTGCTGAACGACTATGCCGAAGCCGTCATCACCTCGATCCATGAGGCGGGCGGCGACGTGCTGAAGCTGATCGGCGACGGCACGCTGGCGCTGTTCCGCGGCGACGACCTGGCCGACGCCTGCAGTCGTGCACTGAAAGCCGAGGGGATCGCGCGCAACCGGGTGAAGGAGCTCAACGAGAAGCGGCGCGCCGAGGAACGGCCGATCACCTCGGTCTATGTCGGCCTGCATGTCGGCGAGGTCTTTTACGGCAATATCGGCAGCGTCGACCGCCTCGACTTCACGGTGGTGGGACCGGCGGTCAACGAGACCAGCCGCATCGCCTCGATGTGCCGGTCGGTCGACCGGCCGCTCCTGATCTCCTCGAACTTCGCCGATGCGCTGCCCGGCGCGGAGCGCACGCAATTGGTCTCCGTCGGCCGCTTCGCGCTGCGTGGCGTGGGGCACGCAAAGGAGCTCTTCACCCTCGATCCGGCGCTCATGTGACCCGGTGGCGCCGGTCGGCGGGCAAGGATGAAAAAGTCTCAAAGCGCGATGCGGCACGCTTGAAAGCGCCTTCCGCGGGGCGAATCGACTTGCGTCCGCTTGGCGGCACCGCCTACGATGACTGCCATAAACAAGCCGTTCCCAATGAGGCGGCATGTCCTGGGAGGGACACCCTATGGCAAAGACCAAGCGTCGTAGCGTACTCAAGCTTGCCGGTGGCGCCGCTATGGGCGGCATGGCCGGTATCCTCGCGACCGGCCGTACGCCGGCCTACGCCCAGCAGAAGACCGTCCACTGGTTGAAGTGGGTCGATTTCGTTCCCGCCACCGATCAGATGTTCCGCCGGGAGCTGCTGCCGCAAGCCGAGAAAGAACTCGGCATGAAGATCAATCTCGAGACCGTCAACGGCAACGACCTGCAGCCGCGCATCACTGCCGGCATCCAGTCGGGCTCGGGTCCCGACGTCATCATGTCGTTCAACAGCTACACCCATCTCTATGCCAACAGCGTCGTCGACATGGGGGCGCTGGCCGAGGAAGTCGGCAAGCGCGAGGGCGGCATCTACAAGTACGCCCAGGCCATCTGTTCCAACGGCAAGGGCGTGTACATGGGCATGCCGTGGGCCGTGATCGGCGGCATGATCGCCTATCGCAAGTCATGGCTCGACGAGGTCGGCGCGACCAAGTTCCCCGACACCTGGGAAAGCTATCGCGATGTCGCCAAGAAGCTGAAGGCCAAGGGCCGTCCGTTCGGCCAGACACTCGGCCACACCTTCGGCGACGCGCCGGGCTTCACCTACCCGTACCTGTGGTCGTGGGGCGGCAAGGAGGTCGAGGCCGACGGCAAGACCGTCGTGCTCAACTCCAAGGAGACGATCGAATCGGTCAAGTTCATGACCGGCCTGTGGAAGGAGGGCATGGACGAGGGCGGCCTCGCCTGGGACGACACCAACAACAACCGTGCCTTCCTGTCACAGACCATCTCGGCGACCCTGAACGGCGCCTCGATCTACATCGAGACCCTGCGCAAGCCCGATCAGTACAAGACCGAGAAGGGCGAGCCGATGAACAAGGACATCCTGCACGCGCCCCTGCCCAAGGGACCGGCGGGCCAGTTCGGCTTCCACCTGCTGCAGTCCAACATGGTCATGAAGTATTCGAAGAACCAGGACGCGGCCAAGCAGTTCCTGACCTGGCTGCACCAGGAGGCCAACTACCGCAAGTTCTTCGAATCGCAGAAGGGCTTCGCCACGCCGTGCACGGCCAAGTGGGAGGAAGACAAGCTGTGGGACGTCGATCCCGTCATGACGCCCTACAAGGTCGCGGCCAAGCTCGGCCAGGCACCCGGCTTTGCCGGTCCGCCGGACGCCAAGGCCCAGGAAGGCCTGTCGAAGTACATCATCACCGACATGTACGCCAAGGCCGTGCAGGGCATGCCGGCCGAGGAGTCCGTGAAGTGGGCCGAGAGCGAGCTGAAGAAGATCTACGCGGCTTGATCGCGCCCTCGACAGCGTAACTCAACGTACCAACGAGTGAGTGAGCCATGGCAGTGACCGCAGTCCCGGGCGTGGTGAACCGTCCAATCTCGCGACTGCGGCGCCTGGAGGACGAGCGCTGGCTGGCGCTCGCCCTTCTCGCGCCGACAGCCATCCTGCTCGGACTGTTCATCGCCTATCCGTTCTTCGAGGGCGTTCTCCTGGCGCTGACCAGCACGCGCGTCGGCATCGACGGCAAGTTCGTCGGGCTGAGCAACTTCGAGAAGATCTGGAACGACAGCATCTTCCGGACGTCGGTGTGGAACACCTTCTGGTACACGGGCGTCACCACGGTGTTCAAGCTGGGGCTCGGCCTGTGGCTGGCGATGCTGCTGAACCGGCATTTCAAAGGCAAGGCGCTGGTCCGCGCCTTCATCCTCCTGCCCTTCATCATTCCGACAGTGCTGTCGACCTTCGCCTGGAAGTGGATGTTCGATCCGACCTTCAGCGTCATCAACTGGACGCTGTTCCATCTCGGTTTCATCACCCAGCGCATCAACTGGCTGGGTGACCCCGACCTCGCCATGACCTCGATCATCATCGTCAACATCTGGCGCGGCGTGCCGTTCTTCGCCATCAGCCTGCTGGCCGGCCTGCAGACCATCAGTCCGGAGCTCAACGAGGCCGCCGCGATCGACGGCGCCCGGCCGTGGAACCGCTTCTGGTACGTCACCTGGCCGCTGCTGCTGCCGGTCACGATGGTGGTCATGCTGTTCTCGGTGATCCAGACCTTCGCCGACTTCCAGCTGGTCTATGTCATGACCGGCGGCGGGCCGGCCAACGCCACGCAGCTCTTCGCCACCTACGCCTACCAGATAGGCATCGGCACCGGGTTGCTGTCGGAGGGCGCGGCGATCTCGCTCGCCATGTTCCCCTTCCTGTTCCTGATCGTGGTCGTGCAGCTCCTGTACATCCGTCGCGTGGAGACTCGCTGAATGATCGGTCGTGCGGAGGCGCGCAAATGATTGAAGGTGCGGTCTGGCGGAAGTGGGTGTTCTACAACATCCCGCTGATCCTGTTCGTTTTCGTGCTGCTCTTCCCGTTCTACTGGATGATCATCACGTCGTTTCGGCCGGACGGCGAGCTCTACCGCCCGTGGAACGCCGTCAACTACAACCCGTTCTGGACCAGCAACCCGACGTTCGAGCACATCGAGTACCTGTTCGAGGAGACCAACTTCGGGCGCTGGATGCTGAACACCATGTTCATCGCGGTGGTCTCGACGGTCATCTCGCTGTTCTGCGGTGTCCTCGCGGGCTATGCGCTCGCCCGGCTCAACTTCCCGTGGGCGGGCAGCCTGGGCACGATGATCTTCATCACCTACCTGGTGCCGCAGACGCTGCTGTTCATCCCGCTCGCCCAGATCATCCGCAATTTCGAGCTGGGCGACACGCCATGGTCGCTGATCCTGACCTATCCGACCTTCCTGATCCCGTTCTGCACCTGGCTGATGATGGGCTACTTCAAGGCCATCCCCAAGGAGCTCGAGGAGTGCGCGCGCATCGACGGCGCCTCGCGCTGGAAGGCGATGGTCTACATCATCATTCCCTGCGCAGTGCCCGGCATCCTGTCGGCCGGCATCATCGCCTTCACCCTGTCGTGGAACGAGTTCATCTACGCCCTGGTGTTCCTGTCGTCGCCCGACCAGAAGACCGTGCCGGTCGGCGTCACCTCCGAGCTGATCCGCGGCGACGTCTTCTTCTGGGGCCCGCTGATGGCGGGCGCGCTGCTCGGCTCGATCCCGGTGGCGATCGTCTATTCGTTCTTCGTCGAACACTACGTCTCGGGCCTCACCGGCTCGGTCAAGGGATAGGGTCATGGCCGAGGTAATCGTCCGCAAGCTCAACAAGATGTTCGATACCAACCACGTGGTGAAGGACGTCGACCTGCACATCCGCGACAAGGAGTTCGTCGTCTTTGTCGGTCCCTCGGGCTGCGGCAAGACCACGACGCTGCGCATGATCGCCGGCCTCGAGGCCGTCACATCGGGCGACATCCTCATCGGCGACACCGTTGTCAACCAGGTGCCGCCGATGGATCGCGACATCGCCATGGTGTTCCAGAACTACGCGCTCTATCCGCACATGAGCGTCGCCAGCAACATGGCGTTCGGGCTGAAGATGCGGAAATTCGACAAGGCCGAGATCCAGAGCCGCATCAAGCGCGCCGCCGAGATCCTCGACATCGGCGAGCTGCTGCAACGCAAGCCGCGCCAGCTGTCGGGCGGCCAGCGCCAGCGCGTCGCGCTCGGCCGCGCCATCGTGCGCGATCCCAAGGTCTTCCTGTTCGACGAGCCGCTTTCCAACCTCGACGCCAAGCTGCGCGTGCAGATGCGCGTGGAGCTGAAGAAGCTGCACGAGCGGCTGGCCGTGACGTCGATCTACGTGACCCACGACCAGGTCGAGGCGATGACCCTGGGTGACCGCGTGGTCGTCATGAAGGACGGCGTCGTCCAGCAGGTCGGCGAACCGCTCGAGCTCTACAACACCCCGGCCAACCGCTTCGTCGCGGGCTTCATCGGCTCGCCGGCGATGAACTTCGCCGAGGTCACGCTGAACGGCGGCAACGGCAAGCTGTGGGCCGAGGCGCCCGGCATCAAGCTCGGCGTGCCCGAGCCGATCGCGGCCCGCGTCAACGGCCACAGCGGCAAGGCGATCCTGGGAATCCGCCCGGAGGACCTGCACGTCGCGGGCCCGGCCGACCCGGCCGAGCTCTGCTTCGAGGTCGAAGTCGAGGTCGTCGAGCAACTCGGCTCGGAGATCCTTCTGGACACCCGCGCCGGCAACAGCACCTTCGTCGCCTCGGTCGATCCGATGCTGCGCACCAAGGTGCACGAGCGGCTGAGGCTCGCCATCAACCCCAACCGCCTGCACCTGTTCGACGCACAGACGGAAGCGGCGATCTGAGCGGGCCTGGAGGCCCGCGGTCCACTGACTACTGTTTCGGCCCGATCCAGGCCTCGATCACGTCCCACTTGGCCTTGCGCTGCTCGGCCACCGGCTTCTTGAAGTCGTGGCCGTAGGTCGCCGAGTCGAACGAGCCGTAGGTCGGGTTGGGCAGCATCAGCCACTGCTTGCCCCAGTAGGCCATGTCTTCCTGGTACGCCTTGAGCCGGTCGGCCTCGCCGGTGCGATAACGGTCGTCGAAGTCGCCGAAATTGTCGCCGATGTTCAGCAGCACGCGATAGTCCTTGGCGACGACGGCGCGACGCGTGCTCTTGGCGCTGCCCCATTCCTTCTGCTCGCCCTGCATCAGGAAGGTGTCGACGTTGCCGCCCATTGGGAAGCCGAGCTTCGCCATGTTCTCGCGCGTGTCCTTTTCGGTCGAGGCGTCGCGGTTGGTGATGTAGAAGACCTTCACGCCCTTGGAATCGGCGTACTTGGTGAATTCGACCGCGCCCGGGATGGCGCGCGACACCTGGTCGGCGCAGAACTGGTTCCAGGTCTTGGTGCTGAAGGTGGCGTTGGTCCTCATCATCCAGGCCTGATAGAGCGAGTTGTCGAGCAATGTCTCGTCGACGTCGAGGACGACGGCAGGCGGCAGGCCGGCGAAGTCGCCCTTCTGCTCGCCGGGTGCCGCCGTCCAGCTCTTGTCGGCCAGCGCCTCGTCGAGCCGGATCCTGGCCAATGCGAACACGGTGAGCGCGTTGGCCTTGTACTCGACCGAGCGCTGCGTCCACAGCGTCGCCAGCAACAGGTCGTTGGGCGCCGCTTCCTGGGCCTGCACGACGCTCGTCGACAGCATGGCGAGCGCGGCCCCCGCTGCCAGAACCTTCCGTGCGATCATGATCCGATCTCCCTCAGCAGCCCCTGTTTGGTCGCCTCATCGCCGAACGACGCTTCGATCGCCGTCCGCGTTATGCCCCGCAATTCGGCTTCGCCCAGTCCCGCCTTCTCGTACTCCATGCCGAGCGTGGTGTGGAAGAACGGCGGATCGTCCGAACCGAGGGTGACGCGAACGCCTGCGGCGATCAACCGATGCAGCGGATGGGCGGCGCGGTTCGGATACAGTCCGAGCGCAACGTTGCTGCCCGGGCAGACTTCCAGCACGGTGCCGCGCCGCGCCAGCTCCTCCATCAGCCGCGGATCGTCGGCCGAGCGCACGCCGTGGCCAATGCGCGTCACCGGCAGGTCGCGGATGGCCGCCCACACGCTTTCCGGACCCATGACCTCGCCGGCATGGACGGTGCAGCCGTAGCCCTCGTCGCGGGCCAGCCGATAGGCCGGTGCGAAGTCGGCCGGCGTGTACTTCGACTCGTCGCCGCCCATGCCGAAGCCCACGACGTAACGGCGAGGCTCGGCCACCATGGTGCGCACGATGGCCATCGCCCTGTCGGGTCCGTAGTGGCGGATGCAGACGACGATGATGCGGCCTTCGATGCCGAAGTCGCGCCGCGCCCGGTCGATGGCCTGTTCCAGGGAATCGAGCCAGGCGCCGTAGGAGATGCCGAGCGCCGCCGGCCGCTCGGGCGAGCAGAACATTTCCACGTACTTCGCGCCCTCACGCGCCGCACCGGCCAGGTAGGCATGGAGCACGTCGCCGAAGTCGCGCGGCTGGCGCAGGGTCGTGCACACCAGGTCGTAGGCGCCGAGGAAGCTCAGAAAGTCGTTCCAGACATAGAAGCCGTTGGCGCCCATCAGGCCGGCCGGCAGCTCCAGGCCGTTGCGCGCCGCCAGTTCGCGCGCCAGCGCCGGGGGAATGGAGCCTTCGAGATGGCAGTGCAGCTCGGCCTTGGGAATCACGCAAACCCTCGCAATGGCAGATCCGGCCTTTGCAGCCAGTTGTCGGACGCATACTCGGCACACCCGTCGATCAGGTGCAAGGCATAGGCATGGCGCGGCCGACCCGACCGGTTGGGCGCGCTGGCATGCGGTAGCAGGCCGTGCAGCACCACCAGCGTACCGCGCGGCGCCTCCAGCGCCACCGGCGGCGTATCGGGCCACGGCGTGGCGTCGAGCGTGTCGGTCACCATCGCCTCGCCGGCCCTGTGGAAGCGCTGGCGCAGGGGCCCGCGATGGCCGCCGGGCAGGGCCATCAGACAGCCGTTGTCGCGATCAGCGTCATCCAATGCCATCCAGAAACCCGTCACGGTCGAGGGCCGCGTATGAAGGTACGTCGCGTCCTGGTGCCAGCCGACCTCGCCGCCGATATGCGGCTGCTTGAAGAGGTACATCGATTGCAGCAACAGCGGCCGGCGCAAGCCAAGCGCCCGCGCCAGCTCGGCCAGGTACGGCCGCCGCGAGAGGCGGTCGAAGACGGGGTCGAGATCGTGCAGCGCGTGGCCGATCTTGTTCAAAGCGAGCGGCACGGGCTGGTCGGTCGCCTCCTCCTCGAAGAAGAAGCGGATGGCGCCGCCCGATTCCTAGAAATAGCGGTCGCGGGCATGGCCCTGGTCGCGCGTCGAGAACACCGTGCGGGCAGGACCTGGGTCGAAGGCCGACACGAGCTCGGCTGCGCGCGCCTGCAGGGCATCGCAATCGGCCGCCGGCACGAAGTCCCTCAGCACCAGGAAGCCGTCGCGATCGTAGGCGGTGAGGTCGAGCTTCATCGGCCGATCCGATGCATGATCGTCGGCCGGGCCGGCGGCGGCTTGTCCTCGATGCGGATCGCCCGCTGCACGATCTCGATCGCCTGGTCGGCATCGGCATCGCTGGCGGCGTGCACGACGCACAGCAGGCTGCCGGCGCGGACCTGCGTGCCGACATCGACGACGTCGGTGAGGCCGACCGAGGGATCGATGGCGTCGTCGGCATGGGCGCGGCCGCCGCCCAGCGCCACGACGGCGATGCCGACCTGACGGGCATCCATTCCGGCGACGTATCCCGAGCGCGTGGCGTTGCAGGGCCGGATCACCGGCGCATGCGCCAGGTAGCGCGGCGTGTTCTCCAGAAAATCGTCCGGTCCGCCCAGCGCCGCGACCATGCGGGCGAACACCTCGGCGGCGCGGCCGTCGGCCAGCGCCGCTTCTGCCTTCACCCGGCCGGCAGCAGCATCGGCTGCGAGGTCGCCCAGCGCCAGCATCTCGCCCGCCAGCGCCATCGTCACCTCGTGCAGGCGCGGGTCGCGCGTGCCCTCGCCCTTCAGGTACTCGACGGTCTCGACGACCTCGACGGCGTTGCCGACATTGCGTCCGAGCACGCGGTCCATGTCGGTGATCAGCGCGACGGTCGGCAGGCCGGCCTGGTTGGCGACGGCCACCAGGCTTTCGGCGAGGTCGCGCGCCATCGCCTCGGTGTCGCAGAACGCGCCCGAACCGCACTTCACGTCCATCGCCAGCCCGTCGAGTCCCTCGGCCACCTTCTTCGACAGGATCGAGCTCACCAGCAGCGGGATGGACTCCACCGTCGCCGTCACGTCGCGCGTGGCGTAGAGCCGGCGGTCGGCCGGCGCCAGGTCGTCGGTCTGGCCGATCACCGCGCAGCCGACCTCGCGCACGACCTTGCGGAAGGTGCCGAGGTCGGGCTGGGTCTCGTAGCCCGAGATCGACGAGAGCTTGTCGAGCGTGCCGCCGGTGTGGCCGAGCCCGCGGCCCGAGATCATGGGCACGAAGGCGCCGCAGGCCGCGACGATGGGTGCCAGCATCAGGCTCACCTTGTCGCCGACACCGCCGCTGGAATGCTTGTCGATCACCGGTCCCGGCAGCGCCAGGCTCTTCCATTCGAGAGTCGTGCCCGAGTTCGTCAGCCCGAGCGTCAGCGACACGCGCTCGGCCGTCGTCATGCCGCGGAAGAACACCGCCATGGCGAAGGCCGCGACCTGGCCCTCGCTCAGGCTGCCGTCATGGATGCCGCGGGTGACGAAGGCGATCTCGTCGGCCGACAGTTCATGGCCGTCGCGTTTCCTGCGGATGATCTCCTGTGGGAGCACTCGGTCTTACCTTCAGAAAAGTCGAACGACATCAGAGAACATGCCGTGCTTTTCAACGTACCTATCGTAGGTGGCAATAGGGGCGCGATTTTGCCGCCACCATTTCGTGCACCTTACTCCGGCACTCGCGGCTCGTTTGGTGCGCATCATCCGTAGGTCTCCAGGAATACGCGCAACAGGCGCCGCACGTCGCCCGACGCCCCGCTCGCGACCGCCAGCGTCTGCTCGTGGCCCAGCGCGCCGGGCACCAGGCCGGCGGCGTAATTGGTCATCAGCGACAGCGCCACGACCCTGAGCCCGGCATGGCGAGCCAGGATGGTCTCGGGCGCGGTCGACATGCCGACGGCATCGGCGCCCAGCACCCGGGCGGCGCGGATCTCGGCCGGCGTCTCGAAGCTCGGCCCGCTGAAGAAGATGTAGACGCCGGCGTGGCAGCGGATATTGGCCGTGTGCGCCGCCGCCAGGAGCTTCTTCAGCAGCGCAGGATCATAGGCATCGACCATGTCGACGAAGCGGCTGTTCTCGCCCGGACCGACGCCGAACAGGGGATTGATGCCGGCGAAGTTGATGTGGTCGCTGATCGCCATCACCGAGCCCGGCGGCATGTCGAGCCTGAGGCTGCCGGCGGCATTGGTCTGCAGCAGGGTCTCGCAGCCGAGGTCGGCCACGGCGCCAATGGCCCCGCGCATCTCGTCGGCCTTGCCGCGCTCGTAGTAATGGGCGCGGCCCTGCAGGACGGCGACGGGCGTCGGCCCGACATGGCCCAGCACCAGCCGGCCGGCATGGCTGCCCACCGTGGTCTGCGGGAAGCCCGGCAGCTCGGCGTAGGGGATGGTCGCAACCGGCGCCACCTCCTCGGCGAAGCCGCCCAGGCCCGAACCGAGGATCACCGCCACTTTCGGCCTGAAGCCGGGCGCCCCCTTATCCGCCAATCTGGACCCGATCGCATCGCTCATGGCTTCTCCAGATGGTGCGGCCCGAAGGACATCGGCAAGAGCTGCCCCAAGGTCACGGTCCGATGAAGGCCGTCGGGCCCGCAGAGATGGACCGGCAGGTCGTCGGCGGCGAACTCGCGCAGCTTCTGGCGGCAGCCGCCGCAGGGCGTGATCACTTCCGGTCCCGGCCCGATGACCAGGCATTCGAGAATGCGCTTGCCGCCGGCGGCGACCATGGCCGCGATCGCGCCGGCCTCGGCGCAGGTCCCCTGCGGGTAGGCCGCGTTCTCGACATTGCAGCCGCCATGGATCGAACCATCCTCGGCGCGCACCGCCGCCCCGACATGGAACTTCGAATAGGGAGCATGGGCGCGCAGCATCATGCGGCGCGCGAGCTGGAGCAGGTCGTCCATCAATGTTCCTTCTGGTAAGGCACGCCGGCAGCACGCGGCGCTGTGGCGCGGCCGATGAAGCCGGCCAGCAGGAATACCGTGAGAAGATAGGGCAAGGCCTGGATCAATTGCACCGGAACTTCGCCGATGCCCGGCACCCTCACGCCCTGCAGGCGGATGGCGATGGCATCGAGCAGGCCGAAGATCAGGCAGGCGCCGAACGCCGGGAACGGCCGCCATTTGCCGAAGATGATGGCCGCCAGCGCGATGAAGCCTTGCCCCGCGGTCATGTCGCGGCTGAAGCCGGCATTCTGGGCGATCGAGATGTAGGCGCCGGCCAGCCCGGCGAACAGGCCGCACAGCAGCACGGCGCGATAGCGCAGCCAGGGCACCGAGATGCCGGCGGTGTCGACGGCGAGCGGCATCTCGCCGACGGCGCGCAGCCTGAGCCCGAAGCGCGTGCGTTCGATGATCCACCAGGTGAGCGGCACCGACAGCAAGGCGGCATAGACCAGGATGTTGTCGCCGGCATTGGGCAGCAGTAGGGGCAGCAGGCGCTGGTCGCCAGCGAGCGGCGGCGTCTGGCCGCCGCGGTTGAACCAGGCGGTGCCCCACACGACGGTGAGGCCGAAGGCCAGGACGTTGATGGCGACGCCGCTCACCACCTGGTCGCCGCGATGGGTGATGCAGGCGAAGCCGTGCAGCAGCGCCATCGCCTCGGCGGCGACGATGGCGGCGGCGACTCCGGCCCAGGCGGAGCCTGTGACCGCGGAGACGGCGGCGGCGAAGAAAGCTGCCATCAGCATCTTGCCCTCGAGCCCAACATCGATGATGCCGCTCTTCTCCGAGAACAGGCCGCCCATGGCGCAGAGCACCAATGGCGTGGCGACGCGCAAGGTCGCGGCCAGGGTGAGGAAGACGAGTGAGAGAAGGTCGTCCATGGACTATCGCTCCCTCCCCACGCTTCGCGTGGGGAGGTGTCGGCG
>JAEZHS010000334.1 GCA_023436825.1 Pseudomonadota bacterium
ATGGTTATCGGCGCGATATCGTGCGGCGGCTGAGGCGGCGGCGGGGGCGCGTCGGGGGGCGGCGGCGCCGGTGGAAGAGTCGTATCGTCGCTCACGGAAACCTGGTTTTTGCTCGCTTTTGAGGCCCTGCCAGAGGGCCCGGCGGAACGAAACCGCACCCTAGCAAAACGGGCCGAAAAGACCAACAAAAAACGGCCGAGAGACCACTATTTAACGCTTTGATTTTATTAGCTAAATTGGCGACGAAAATGCTCCTTGGAAAGGCCCTGAATTGACCCCCAAAACAGCCCAGAAAACCGGCGCGAAACAACCTTCCGTGGTGGTTTTCGACATGGGCGGCGTGCTGATCGACTGGAACCCTCGGTACCTCTACCGCAAGCTGATCGCCGACCCTGAGGAAATGGAGCGTTTCCTGGCCACCGTGACCACGACGCCGTGGCACAACCTGCAGGATGCGGGCGCAGATCCCGCCGAGGCGACGCGGCGGCTCAAGGCCCGGCACCCCGGCCAGGAGGCCCTGATCGAGGCCTTCTACGGCCGCTTCGACGAGATGATGGAGCGGTCCTTCCCCGAGATGGCGGCCCTGGTGGACCGCCTGCACGCGGCGGGAACGCCGCTCTACCTGCTGTCCAACGCGCCCGACCTCGTCGACACCTGGGTGCGCGGGCCCGCTCGGGTCAAGCACCCCTTCTTCGGCCATTTCCGCGACTACGTGGTCTCAGGCGTCGTGAAGTGCCTCAAGCCGGACGCGGCGATCTACGACATCGTCTGCCGCACCGGCGGGTTCCAGCCTGGCGAGGCGGTGCTGATCGACGACAACCTGCCCAACGTCGAGGGCGCGCGCGCCTTCGGCATGCACGCCGTCCATCACCGCTCGGCGGCGGAAACCGTGGAGGATCTGCGCAAACTGGGCCTGCCCGCATGAAGGTCCCGGCCGCGCTCGGTGACCTGCCGCGGCCGCTCTATTTCTTCGACGGCCATTGCGTGCTGTGCAGCGGCTTCGTCGCCTTCTGCCTGGCGCGCGACCCGAGCGGCCGGTTGAAGTTCGCCAGCGCGCAGTCGGCGTTGGGTCAGCGCGTCCTGCAGGAGGTCGGCCTGCCCTCTGGCACTTTCGACCGGACGATCCTGCTGCTCGACGGCGACGAGGTGCATGTGCGATCGACCGCCGTCCTGCGCTCGCTGCGCCATCTTCGCGGACCGGTCCGGTGGCTTCAGCCTCTGGCTCTGATCCCGGCCTTCCTGCGCGATCCGCTCTACGACCTCATCGCACGCAACCGATATCGCTGGTTCGGCCGCCGACCGACCTGCTTCGTGCCCACGCCGCGGATGCGCGATCGTTTCATCGGCCTTTAGGTCAGCGGATGCCGTAGGCGAAGCTCAGCATCACGGATCTGTAAGCCATCCGCGGTAGCGAACAAGCGGGCCAACCAGCGGCAGGCCGATCGTTACGTCGAAGCAGAACTGCTTCTCCTCTTCCAATTCCACTGCTTCGATCACTGGCCACAGGGCGCGCGGCAGGGGCAGGCCACAGCAGCGCATGCCGACCATCGAGAGGCTGAGTCGCTCGTCGCTGACCTGCACCAAAAGATCGAAATCGAAGACGCCGAAGCGCTCGACGATCCAGCCCGCAGGCTTGCGTAGGCCGATGAATTGCCGCGAGCGCATGATCCGGGTGCCAATCCGCCGGATCCACAGCTCGCCTGTGCCGGAGGCGGTGAACTCGACGGCGATGGGCGCATCGTCGGCCGCCGCGGGAAGCTGGAACAGCCAGGCGACCAGCCGGCCGCCGAATGTCTGTGCGCCCGTGACGGTGCAACGCCCCTTCCAGTGCGACGGCCCGGCATCGTGCAGCGCCCGGCCGGCGCGCGATTGGCGGTCGTAGGCAGAGCCGAGGGCGCGCCGATAGAGCGACGGCTGCAGATCGCTGCCATCCCAGCCTGTGGCGACCCGCAAACCCGCCCGGCGCCACTCGGCTTCGATCTCGGCGAGGCTCAACAAGCCGAGACACGGCAGGGCACCGCGCGCGGCAAGTCCGCCGGCGAGCTTGCGCACCAGTGCCGCCGCGGGCGTCACCGGGATGAAGGGTCCGTCGCCGCCCTCGGCGATCAGGCACCATACACGGGTCAGCGGGCCGGCTTGCACCTCCAGGCGCAGCCCGCCGCGATCGGTACCGAGAAAACGCAGACGGTCGGCGACGACGGCCAGCAGAGGCGCCACCGGCGCCAGCGTCCGCACCAGACCAAGCCGAACCAGCCAGGACAGCGACCACAGTCCGACATGGAAGACCGCCACTTCCAGCCCCGCTCCGGCGAACGTGTCGCGAATGCCGAAGCGATGAGCAAACAAGGCCGGCTCCGGCAGATCGCAGGGCGCCACCCAGCGCTTGCCGAGCCCCGGCAGGCGCATGCGCCGCAGATCGCCCCAGACTCGGCGGCCCGGCTGGTCGGCGATCGGCTTGCCGGCGCCGCCAACGATCGCCGCCACCAAGGCCGATCCGCGCGGTGCGTCGTTGCCGGGCATGATGCCGAAAGCGACACGGTCGACAGGTCCGTCCTGCAGGGCCTCCTCGACCACCGCGCCGGTGAGGGCGGGCGCGGTGCTGGCGCCGGTGCAGACCAGAACGCCAGCCCTCAGCGCCGCGTCGTGCAGCCGGTCGATGCCATGCACGAAAGCTGCGTCGTCAGCGAGGTCGAGATAGTGCACACCGTGGCGGATGCAGCACTCGGCCACACCGTAATCCTGGCCTTGGAAAGGACCGGCGGCGTGGACCACCACGTCATGGCCGCCCTCACCCAGCAGGCGGTCGAGATCGGGGCGCCAGTCGAGGGCGCGGCCGCCGACACCGAGCTCGCGCGCCAGGGCATCGACGGCGGCACGATCGCGCGCGGCGATCGTGAGCGCAATCGCCGGATCGCCGGCGAGCAGGCGGCAGAGCGTGCTGCCGAAGACGCCGGTGCCGCCAAGGACCAGGACGCGCAAGCGCGACCTAGCGCAGCCGCTCCTGGAATTCGGCAATCGCCTCCGGCGGCGCCTTGGCATAAGTGCCGCGACGGCTCACGACCAGGTTTGTGATCGAGCGCAGCGAGATCGCCATCTCAGTCGCTTTGGCGACGATGGCGATGCCGTTCAGCACCGGCGCATCGTCGATGATGAACGGGCTTTCGCGCGCGAACAGCAGCATCGGCAGGCCGCCGGCAGGGATGATCACCTCGGCCCCCTTCTCGATCAGCGGAGTCACTTGCGTGACGAACTGGCTGCGCACCTCGGCATAAGCCGCTTCGTCGGTGAAGGCCTTCATGAAGGCCGGCAAGTTCATCTTCAACGCCTGGGTTCCGGCATAGCGTTCGCCGAGCCCGTGCATGCGGATCTGCCGGTCGTGCCATGGCACGAACACCGGATCGATGGTCACCAGCCCCAGCTTTCCGCCCATGCTCAGCGCGGCGAGCAGGTTGGCCTCGCCCAGGCCGATCACCGGGATGTCGACGGCGCCCCTGGTCTCGATCAGGCCGGGCTCCTGGAAATGGCCGATGACGAAGGCGTCGTAGCCGGCCTTCTCTGCAGCCAGCGCGTTGCCGAGGACCTGCGCGGCGCAGCGGAACTCGGTCAGCGAATGAAAGGAATGGTCCGGCGGGTCGAGGCCATGGACCTCGAAGCCGATGCCGGGGGCGGCCACTTTGGCCAGCATGGCCTGCAGGCGCTCGATGTAGGGCGCCTGCTCCACGGGATGAACGAAGCTCTGGTACCAGATCCGGGCCATGGCTTTCACACCTTCAGCTTGAAGATGCGCAGCGCATTGGTCTCGTAGATCTTCCGGCGCTGCCCCTCGCTGACGTCCGCACCATCCATGAACTGCACGGCCTCGGCGTCCTCCTCGTAGGGATAATCGGCGGCGAACATGATGCGGTCGTCTCCCAGCTCGTCGAGGCCGAGCTTCAGGACCGCCATGTCCGTGACGCCCGCGGTGGTGATGTAGAAGTTCTCGAGAAAGTATTCGCTCGGTCGCTTGGGCAGCTTCTCGGTGGCGCCGATCTTCACCTGCAACGCGTAGCGATTGTCGATGCGCTTCAGCCAGTAGGGAATGCCCTCCCCCATGTGGCCGAGCACGATGCGCAGTTTGGGATGCCGGTCGAAGGCGCCGGACATGATCAGGCGCATGGCATGCAGGCCCGTCTCGGCCGAGAACCCCCAGGTCGCGAAATAGAGGCCGTAGTCGAGGTACGGCGTCACCATCGACGGGCCGGGTTCGCGCGGATGCAGGTAGATCGGCATGTCCAATGCCTCCGCCGCCTCGAGGATCGGCCGGTACTTGGGCAGGTCGAGATACTCGCTCCTGGTGTGCGAGTTGATGATGACGCCGCTGAGGCCGAGGCTCTTGCCGCGCTCGATCTCGCGCGCCGCCGCCTGCGGATCCTGCGGCGCGACGGCAGCGAGCCCCGCCAAGCGGGTCGGATTGGCCTTGATCGCCGCCGCCAGCGCGTCGTTCGATTCAGCGGCGAGCCGCGTCGCCATGTCGGCGGCGAAGATCTGCACTCCCGGCGAGGTCAACGACAGAACCTCGACGTCCATCCCGACATTGTCCATGTGCGCGATGCGGCCGGCACCGATGTCCATGAGCTTGGCCAGGAAGATGTCCGTGCCCTTGGAAGGCTTGAGCAGGCTGCCGCCCAGCTTGGCGAAGCCCGGCTCGACGTCGCTGCTGGCCAGGACTTTCCTCCAGCCGGCCAGGATGTCGGCCGTGATGAAGGCCTCCTCGACTGCAATGCGCCGCACCATCCAAAAGTCTCCGTCAAAGGTCGAGCCTGAATCGCCAGTAGCGTAACCCGAAATTCATCGGCAGGTCGCCGTCGATCACGAAGCCCATGCGCTCGTAAAGGCCGCGCGCCCTCGTCATGGCCTCGCTGGTGTGCAGGCCGATCCGCGCAGCACCCTGGTCGCGGGCGCGGGCGATGCACCATTCGGTCAGCAGGCGCGAAAGGCCGCGGCCGCGAGCCGCCGGCGCCACACCAAGCAGGCGCAGCGATGCCCAATCGCGTGGGAAGATCACACCGTCGGAGCGGCCTGGCGGTAAATACACCACGACGGCGTCGAGCGCGGCCGAGCCGCGCAGTCCGGCTATTTCCGCGTCGGCTAGGCGGCCTGCCGCATGCACCAGCGCATCGCGTAGCCGCGGCCAGTCGGCACCGATGCGCTCCGAATAGTCGGCATAGGCTTCGAGCAGGAGGCGCCCAACCGCTGCGTGGTCCGCGGCGGACAGATGCTCGATCGCTGTCACGTCTCTAGAGCTGTCACGTCCCTAGAACGGAATATCGTCGTCGAGCTCGGCCTTGCCGCCGCGCGACGCCGGACGGCCGCCACCGCCGCCGCCACCGGAGGACCCGCCGCCGCCGAAGTCGTCATCCATGCCGCCACCGCCGCCACCCTCACCGCCGCCGCCGCCGCGGCCGTCGAGCATGGTGAGGGCGCCGCCGAAACGCGGGATCACGACCTCGGTCGTGTAGCGCTCCTGGCCGCTCTGGTCGGTCCACTTGCGGGTCGAGAGC
>JAEZHS010000349.1 GCA_023436825.1 Pseudomonadota bacterium
CCCCAGCTCACGGCCAGGCAGAACGAGAAGGCGACGCCGACATGGTTGACGGAGCGGCCCGGTATATCCATGGCGAGCCAGCCGTCGAGGGCGACGTTGAAGCAGAGGATCGTGAGCAGCCCCACGATCGCGCGGTTCCAGAAGCTCGAGTCGCGGTGCGTCTCGGCGATCGACATCAGGCCGAGCAGGCCCGCCGCGGCGCCGACGATGCAGCCCAGCAGGTCGAAGATCGCTTCCTCGTTCATCGCGGACCTGCCTTGCCGCGCAGGACGTCGAGGACCTGCCCGGCCTTGGCCGCCGTGCCGAAGGGATCGCGATAGAAGGCGAAGACCAGGTCGACGATGTACATGCCGCCCAGCCCGGCCAGCCAGCCGGCGAGCTGCTCGGCTTCCTCGACGCCCTTGAACCCGGTCAGCCGCACCGCCATCGGCGCCACGAACAGCACGCAGCTGCCGCCGGCGACGAACGCGGTGAGCGCCTCCTTCCAGGCAAACTGCCGGCGCACGACGATGCCCAGCACGATGCCGACGACGCCGGCGATAAGGACCAGCTTCTTGAAGCCGAAGATCAGGCCATTGCCGGCCGGGTCGATGTCCATGGATTGAAGCCCCCTTCGTCACTCCGGATCGGGCCACTCCGGCACCGCGATCACGCCCTCGGCTCGTTGCGTCGGCCCGTCGTCGGCCGGGTTGGCCGAGGTCGGCTCCGGCACCTCGGCGCCCATCCACTTGAAGTCCGGTCCGTAGTAGGCCGTCACGTGCTGGCCGTGGCGATCGAGTCGCGCCTTACCGGGGTAGGCAAACGTCCCCTCGCCTGGCGCCAAGATGGCGAATTGAGCGTCGGTCCAGTCAGCGTAGGCGTGGGCCTCGGCCTGCTTGTCGGCCGGGAAGATGACGCACTTGGACATTACACTCTCCTCATCAGGTGGGCGGTCAGGCTGGCTTCATCGGCCGCAGAGAGCGGCAGCGTCAGCAGAACGGTATTGATCACGCCGAGCCAGAAGTTGCCGCCGTTCGACGCGCCACCGATAGCGGTGCGCTCGGCGGCTGTCGTATTGACCGTGGCAGCCGAGAGCGCACCTGCAACGCCATCCACACTCGCCTGAAGCGTAGTGCCGGTGATCTTGCTGCAAAGAACGTGGCGTCCAAGGAACACGACATTTGCGTTGTGCTGGTCCGAGGTTCCGCTGACGCCGACGCCGGCCCCACCCCTGTTCTCGCCGGAGATCACGAACCGCGAACTGCGCCGCGTGTTTGCTGTGGTCGAGGAGCTTCCGTACTGATGGATGGTTCCGGTTCCGGGGACGGCGTTGCTGCGCTGTTGGTCTACGACGCCCCATAGCCAGGACGGATCGCTCCCAGACGGCCACGATGCCGGATACCCATTCTGGGCGAGTAGGTCGTCGATGCCGTCGAAGGTCAAGCCGGGCCGGCCGTTGAAGCTGGTCGAACTGTAGACAGGTTTCAGTGAGGCGCTCGACTGCGCCATGCTGTATCCGCCAATCACGTCGCGCCACGCCGACACCAGGCCGCCCGATTGGGTGATCAGGTCCGACCTCTCGGCATCCCACCAGGCGACGAGAGATGAGCCGAGTCGGCGCGGCGTCCACGCGCCACCCAGACGGAGCGAGCGCCGGATCGTCATCTACAGCCCCGCCGCGTGCAACGTGATCTTGTGGACGATCGAAGCCGACGGCGTGAAGCCGCCGACGGTCACGAGGTAGCCGAACAGCGAGCCGCCCGACGGCACCGTCAGCTGCTTGTTGACCTGCAGCGTCTCGACATAGAGCGTCGAGCCGAGATCGACCGGCACGCCGAGATCCACGTAGCCCAGGAACGAGGCGCGGTCGCCGGACGGCAGGTCCCACGCCGCATTGTCGCCCAGCGCCGATGGCGGCGTGACGTTGTAGAGATAGAGCCGATAGCTCGTCATGCCGCTGATCACGGCCGAGAGATCGATTTCGAACTGCACCGTCGTCAGCATCACCTCGCCGCCGGCCGTGGGGCCGATATTGGCGAAGGTGAGCGCCGCCGTGCTGCCGGTCGCCGCGCCAACGACGTCGCCGGCGTTGTAGGCGTTGGTGTCGTTCGTGCGGGTCAGGCCGACGACGGACGCATAGCCGGCGCCGTCAACCTTGAGCCCGCCGCTTGCGCCGAGCGACGTCGGCAGCAGCGCGATAAGCGAGGTCAACCGCTGCGCGATGCGCTGCAGGCGGCCGTTCAAGCCGGACGACGCGGTGTCGTTCGCCGGCGCGGTTTCAGTGACGCCGCCCAGCGCAGTCAGCAGGCCGACGACGCGCGTCAGAAGACCGTACTTGGTCGAGCTCGGCGCCTGGTCAGCGTTGACCACCTCGGCGCGATCGTCGGTCGTGGCGTTCTTAAGCTCGACGGCGCCGATCTCGGCGTCGACGGCGACGGGCACGTTGAGCGCCACCGGCAGCGGGTTCGTCTCGGTGACCGGCTCACGCAGGCCATTCTTGTAATAGAACATAATGCTTGCCTCGGTAGCTGCGGAAAGGGATCAGGGTTGCGGCGCCTCGAGCGCGGCGATGCGCGCCTCGAGGGCATCGATCTTGTCGAAGGCCTGCTTCAGCGCGGCCGTCAGCACCGGCACCAGCTTGGCGGCGTCCATCTGCTGCGGCGCGATCTCCTCGCCGTTCATGGCGTCCTTGGCGCCGGTGACGGCCTGCGGCACCAGCTCGGCGACCTCGTGGGCCAGGAAGCCCCAGGCCAGCGGGCCGCTGGGATCGCGCACCCAGCGGTGCTTGACCGGCCGCGCGGCGCGCACGATCGCCTCGGCGGCCGGCAGCACGTCGTCGTCGACGTCGAACTTCAGGCGATAGTCCGACGTGGTGTTGTAGGAGACGGTCGAACCGCTGATCGAGATGCTGCCGCCGCCGGTGCCGGCGCGTCCGAACGCGGCCAGCGTGCCGTCGCTATTGCGGTTGAGCAGCAGGGCATAGAGACCGGCCGTGCTGAAGTGCGCGGTGCCATCGGCCCCGATCGCAGCGCCCGTGGTGGTGTTGCTCGAGCCCGGCACGGTTGTGGAGTTCTGTCCCCAGAGCACCTGGCCGGTGTAGTAGTAGGACCCGCCGACGCCGCCGGAACCCGCCAAGGGGACGGCATTGGTCAAGGTGAAGGTGTTGGCGCTGACGTTGATGGTGCCGATGGGAATGTCGTCCGTGCCGTCGTAGACATTGACCGTCCAAACGGATGACGATGGCGTGTTGTCGTCGATCCAGATCTGGCCGGCATAGGGCGTGGCCGGACGGCTGTTGCCCTTGCTGGTGCTGCCGAGCGCCTGCACGGCGCTTTGAATATCGGTCCGAACGTTGGTGCGCGTATCGTTCGCGATGGTGAGGTCGTGCTGGCTCATGCCGAGGTCTCCGCTACGGCGGCAAGCGCCGACAACTCAATGAAGTAGGAAAGGTCCGATGCGCTGAGGTCGGTCCGGAACTGGAACGCCCGCGCCCTGAACTCGCCGGCGTCGATGCGCGACCAGGCCGTCCACACTGGCGAGCCGGCCGGGTCGTCGTCGGTGCTACGGATCCAGGTCACTGCCGCGGCCTCATTACCGCTAACGGCCATGTCCCAGGGCTCCGCGCTGTCACAGAGTTCGGTCGAGTCCCAGCTGTCGGCGTTGTTCACCACTTGGGCGGTGATGCCGACCGTGATGCGCACGTTCTGCACCGAGCTCAGGTCCATGGCCGAGCTCCACGCATAGGAGCCCGTCGCCTGCCCTGGCGTCAGCCTGAGCTTGCTCGACACGACGCTGCAGTTCGTCTTGGTCCCGCTGAAGGTCGGGTCTTCGGTCTTGGTGGCGACGCTGGTGAAGGCCTTCAACGCCACCTGCTTGGTCACCCAGCTCACCGGGTTGGGGCTGTAGTTGCCGGTGCTGTCGCGCGCCTTGGCGAGATAGGTGCCGGCCTTGAGCGGCAGCATGACAATGGTGGCGTTGCCTGGCACGGCGTCGCCGATCGGCGTGGCGGTGTCCCAGCTGGCGCCCGAGGTCGCCGGCGAATGGCGGAACACGATGCCGCCGCCGATCTTGACGTCGAGGTCGACATCGCCCAGCTCGGTCCAGCGTAGCAACGCCGAGCCGCCCAGCGCCGTGCCGGAGAAGCCCGCGAGGTCCGACGGCGGCGCCGACAGGCCGGCGATCTCCTGCGTCACGGTGTAGAAGCCGGACATGATGCCGGCGTAGTTCACCGCCGCGACCCTGAATTCGTAGGTTCCGGCCGCCAGGTCGAAGACCGAGGTGGTGAGCGCCGCGGCGCGCGGCAGCACGATCCAGTCGGACGTGCCGCGCAGGCGATATTGCGGCTCGTACTGCAGGGTGAAGGCGTCGGGGCTGGCCTGCCAACTCAGGTCGGCGCGCGTCTTCACGCCGCTGCTGTTCAAGGTGGCGTACAGCTCCTCGGTGACCACCAGGTTCGAAGGCGGCCCGACGTTGCGGATGTCGGGCAGCGTCGTCGCCGGCGCTTCCTGGATGACCTGCTGCTCGCTGGCCGACCAGCTGAAGACCGAGGGCGCCGTCTCGCGCAGATCGAGATCGACGCCGAGCGTCGGGTTTTCGTCGCCCTCGATCACGAAGCGGCACCGCGTCACGTCGAACGGCTTGTTCACCCAGCCGCGCCGCGGCGACGTCCACAGTATGGTGTCGCCCGCCATGCAGCGCCACGCTTTGAGGCTGCACGGCGCCTTGACGGTGATCGTCTTCTGCCCCTTCAGCAGGTCGATCTTGGCGAGCCGCTGCGCCATCCCGACCGAGATCGTGAACGGCAAGTCGACGCTCTTGGGGATGGTGCCCAGCGTGGCGCGCGACGTCGCCGCGACCATCTCGGGCGCGTCATACGGCTGCCAGTTCGCGTTGGGCTCGGTGTACTTGGCCCTGACGACGTTGAAGATGTCTCTGCGCGACTGGACGGTCTGCACGACCATGCCGGCGCGCAGGTCGTCGTCGGTGAAGCTGAGCGTCGGGGT
>JAEZHS010000381.1 GCA_023436825.1 Pseudomonadota bacterium
ACATGTTTCAGACCGACTTCTTCACCAGCGTGCGCGGCGGCGCGATCTTCGAGCCGACGCGCCAGCAGTCGTACTACGTATCTTACAGCACCTCGTTCAACCCCTCGCTCGAGCAGCTCACCTCGACGACGGGTTCCCAGAATCTTCCGCCGGAGAACAACGAAGGCTACGAGGCCGGCGTGAAGTACGAGTTCCTGAACGGCAACCTGTCGGCCAATGGCGCGCTATTCCAGATCACCAAGTACAACGCGCGCAGCCAGAACGCCGACGGCACCTTCTCGCCGACCGGCACGGTGCGCGTGCAGGGTGTCCGCGTCGGCGCGGCCGGCCGTATCACGCCGGAATGGCAGATCTTCGCGGGTTACGCCTACCTCAATGCCCGCATCATCCAGGGTCTGCAGTTCCAGAACGGCATCGGCAACACGACGGGCAACGTGCCGCTCAACACGCCCAAGGACTCGGGCAACATCTGGACCACCTACACGATCAACGACACTTACGAGCTCGGTGGCGGCATGTTCTATGTCGGCCAGCGCTACGCCAACAACCAGAACACCGTGCAGGTTCCGGAGTATTTCCGCTTCGACGCGACGGCGGCCTACAAGACGCCGAAGTGGGAGCTGCGCGCCAATGTCTTCAACCTGTTCAACACGATGTACTACGACTCGTTGATGGCGTCCGACGGCGGCCGCGCGGTGCCTGGCAGCGGCCTGACCGGCCTGCTCACCTTCACCTACCGCATGTGAGGAAGGCGAGCGGCCGATCATGCTGGTTTGCATCCCCAACGTTCTCGACGCCGGACAGCTCGTCAGTTTGCGTGCACGACTGGACGGCGCCAACGAGGCATGGGTCGACGGGCGCGTGACGGCGGGCTACCAGGGCGCGCCCGTCAAGTTCAACCAGCAGATCGACGAGGCATCGGAAGTGGCGCTGGCCTGCCAGCGCATCGTGGTGAGCGCGCTCGAGACCAATCCGCTGTTCATCAGCTCGGTGCTGCCCAACCTCATCTACCCGCCGATGTTCAACCGCTACGGCCAGGGCATGAAGTTCGGCGCCCATGTCGACGGCAGCGTGCGCATCCATCCGCACAACGGCATCAAGCTGCGCACGGACGTGTCGGCGACGCTGTTCCTCACCAACCCCGACGACTACGACGGCGGGGAGCTCGAGATCGAGGATACCTACGGCCGCCACAGCGTGAAGCTGCCGGCCGGCAGCATGGTCGTGTATCCCGCAACCAGCCTGCATCAGGTGACGCCGATCACGCGCGGCGTGCGCACCTCGTGCTTTTTCTGGGTGCAGAGCCTGATCCGCGACGAGACCCAGCGCGGCGTGCTCTACCAGATGGACGACGCCATCCAGCGACTCAACCAGACCAACGCCGACGAGATCGCACGACGATCGTTGATCGGCTGCTACCACAACCTGGTCCGGATCTGGAGCGAGACCTGATGGCTGAAGCCGCCGCCGCAGCCCTGCCGAGCAACCAAGTGAACCGCAGGCTCGCTTTCGTCCGCTGGGTACGACGCACGCACGGCTGGTTCGGCCTGTGGGGGGCGCTGCTCGGCCTGATGGCGGGGACGAGCGGCATCTGGCTCAACCATCGCAGCGTCATGAAGCTTGAATTGCCCGATCAGCAGCAAGCCAGCACGCGGATCGAGCTGCCCGATCCGAGGCCGGAGACGGCCGACGCCATGGCTGTCTGGCTGCAGGGCGTGCTCAAGGCCGACCGTCCGGCGAACAACATGCGGGTCGAACGTTCTCGCCCTGTTCCCTGGGCGGAGCGCAGCGGGCCCGAGAGAAGTGGCCCAGAGAGAAGTAGCCCCGAGAAAAGCGGAGAGGGCAGGCCGGCCATGCAGCCCGAACGTTGGACCTTCGCCTTCGGCGGCCCCAACAAGCTGATGCAAGTCGAGTACTGGGTCGGCAACCGGTCGGCCAGCGTGCGCACCACGCAGAACGGCCTCATTGCCACGCTCACCAACCTTCACAAGGGCACGACCATGCCGGCGCCATGGATCCTGCTGATCGACACGCTGGCCGGCGCCATGATCTTCCTGTCCATCAGCGGCGTCATCCTGTGGTGGGAGACTCATCGGCGGCGAGTTGCAGGCATCATGATCTTTGGCATTTCTGTGATTGTGACGGCGGCCCTTGCGATGTCGCCGCTGCAGTGGTGATTAGGTGGCCGTGAGCCAGGAAACGCCTCTCATGCCCCGCCTGGAAGCGATGGTCGGGGCGTCAAAGGAACCGCTGACGCCGACGGTCAAGCGCGGGCTGCTGGCGCTCGTCATCTTCTTCCATGTCGGCGGCGGCTGGGCGCTGACCCAGGTCGAGCCGGCGAAGCTGATCGTGGGCGACATCGCGCCGATGGAAGTCCGCATGGTGCCGGCCGAGCAGGCGGCCGAACCGGAGATCGAGAACGCCGAACCGCCGCCGCCGGTCGAGATCAAGCAGCCCGACCTGGCGGCGATCGTAGACCCACCGCCGCCCGACCTGCCGCCGCCCGAGTTCCCGATCGCCAAGATGGATATCCCGCCGCCGGAGGAGCCGCCGCCGCCAGTCATCCCGCCGCTCGAGAAGAAGCCGGTGCCCAAGCCGGAGCAGCCCAAGCCCGTGCAACGCAAGCCACCGGCGCCGGTCGCACAGGCGCCCGTCGACAACCAGCCCCAGCAGGCGGCGCCTGCTGTCGCCGCCGCGCCACGTGTCGTATCGGCCTCGCAGCTCGGCTTCCTGGTCCCGCCCAACACGATCTATCCCTCGCGCTCGCGCAAGGCGGGCGAGCAGGGCTCGGTGATGGTGCGCGTATTCGTCGACGTCGCCGGCCGACCCGCGCAGGTCTCACTGGAAAAATCGTCAGGTCATCCGGCGCTCGACGAGGCGGCCTTGAGCGCCGTGCGTGCGGCGCAGTTCCGGCCTTACGCCGAAGGCGGGGTGCCCAAGACGGTGTGGGTGCGCGTTCCAATCAATTTTGTGCTGCAGTAGGAGTAGGTCATGGGTGACACATCCGCCCTGGGCTTCGGCCATTTCATCGCGCAGTCCGACATCGTGGCGAAGGTCCTGCTGGCGGTGCTGGCGATCATGTCGGCGATCTCGTGGTACCTGATCGTCTACAAGGGCGTCAGCCAGCTCGTGCGCCAGAAGCGCAGCGCCAAGTTCCTCGCTTTCTTCTGGAGCGCCACGTCGCTCGAGCAGGTGCAGAACGAGCTCAGCGTGCACGGCGTGCACGAGCCGTTCGGGCACCTGACGGCGCACGCCATGCACGCCCAGCAGCATCACGCCAAGTTCGGCGCCGCCAAGCTCGAGGAGGCGGGCTCCGAGCAGGAGTTCCTGACGCGCACCATCAAGAAGGTGCTCGACGAGGAGACGACGGCGCTGGAGAACGGCCTCACCATGCTCGCCACCATCGGCGCGACCGCGCCGTTCGTCGGCCTGTTCGGCACGGTGTGGGGCGTCTATCACGCGCTGGTGGCGATCGGCATGTCGGGCTCGGGCATGCTCGACAAGGTCGCGGGACCCGTAGGCGAGGCGCTGATCATGACCGGCATCGGCCTTGCCGTCGCTCTGCCGGCGGTCATGGGCTACAACTGGCTGACCCGCTCCAACCGCGTGCTCACCACCAAGCTCGACGCCTTCGCGTTCGAATTGCTGAACTTCCTGCTGATCGGCCGCACGCTGCAGACCGCCGGTCGCGGCAGCCGGCCTGGCAGCGTGCCGCTCGCGGCCGTGAACCACTAGGCGAGGAGGGGATCCATGGCTTTTGGAAGCTTCGATCGCAAATCCGGCTCGCAGCCGATGGCCGAGATCAACATGGTGCCGTTGATCGACGTCGTGCTGGTGCTGCTGGTGATCTTCATCGTCACGGCGCCGCTGCTCACCAACGTGGTCAAGCTCGACCTGCCCAAGGCGACCTCGGCGGCGGACATCCAGAAGCCGGAGAAGATCGAATTCGCCATCGACGCCAACGGCTCGCTCTTCTGGAAGGGCGAGCGCATCACCCGCGAGGACGCGATCGCGAGGTTCGCCGAGGAGGGCCGCAAGCGGCCGCAGCCCGAGATCTATCTGCGTGCCGACCAGAACGCCCCCTACCGCTACGTCGCCGAGACCCTGGCCGATGCCTCCAAGGCCGGGCTTTCGAAGGTCGCGTTCGGCAGCGAGCCAGCACGGTAGTGTCTTGCCGGACCGCGGTCCGGCAAGATCAATTGTACTTGGCGAGCTCGAGCTTGCCGATCTGGTTGCGATGGACCTCGTCGGGGC
>JAEZHS010000525.1 GCA_023436825.1 Pseudomonadota bacterium
GGCGTGCGTCGCCGCCGGCCGGCCGGCAGCCCGGCGACGCGCGGCGTCAGGCGTTCCCGGCGCGAGCGAAGGAAATCGCCCAGTTCATTGCGGCTGCGGTCGGACAGGGTGGCATCCATGATCCCAGGATAATACCAGGTCTGAATATCGATCGTCAGGCTCTGTATCCGTGGCTGTCCGCAACAAGAGGCGCCCATGAAAGCTGCAGTTCTGAAGGCGTTTGGTTCACCTCTCGTCGTCGAAACCGTGCCCGACCCGATGCTGGGCACGGGCGAGGTGATCGTCGATGTCGCCGCGACCAAGGTGCTCGCCTATGCCGGCGACGTGCTGAGCGGTCAGCGCCGTTATCTGCTGGAACCGCCGGTGATTCCGGGCGCCGGCTGCATCGGCCGCGTGCGCGAGCTCGGACCCGACGCAACGGAGCTGGCTCCGGGGGACTGGGTGTTCTGCGATCCGACGGTACGCTCGCGAGACAACGCGCAGGCGCCCGATATCATCCTGCAGGGCCTGACTGCCGGCAGCGAGCGCGCGAAGCGCCTGCAAGAGTACTTTCATGACGGTTCGTGGGCCGAGCGCACGCGCGTGCCGACGGAATGCGTCGTGCCCATCGGTCCGTTGAGCGATGCGGAAGCAGCCGTCTCATGGTGCGCATTCGGCACCTTCGTGGTGGCCTATGGCGGCTTCGTCGCGGCCAACCTGCAGGCGGGCGAGACTGTCCTGGTCAACGGCGCGACCGGCGCCTTCGGCAGCGGCGCCGTCGCCGTGGCGCTGGCGATGGGCGCCAGCTCCGTGATCGCCACGGGTCGCAACCAACAGGCTCTCGATGATCTGGCGCGACGCTTCGGCCAACGCGTGCGGCCGGTCCGCAAGGCCGTCGACGAGGAGCGCGATCGCCGTGCTATCGTCGACGCCGCGGCGGCGCCGATCGACTGTGTACTCGATCTCCTGCCGCCCGCCGCCACGCCAGCCCAGGTGCGGGCCGCGCTGCTCACCGTGCGGTCCTATGGGCGCGTCGTATTGATGGGCGGCGTCCGCCAGGACGTTGCCGTTCCGTACGACTGGCTGATGCGCAACTGCATCACCATTCACGGCCAGTGGATGTACCGGCGCGATTCGATCGGACGCCTGATCGCACTCGTCCGCGCCGGTCTGCTGAGCCTCGACCACCATGAGGCGAAGTGCTTTGGCCTCGACGAGGTGAACCAGGCAATCGCCTGCGCCGCCGCCACCGCGGGTCCATTCAACATGACAGTGTTGCGACCTCAGTCATTTCGATGACGTATGACCTATTCGGCGGCGAGCGGCAGCGGGATGGACGCCGGCGTCGGCGCCAGGACCGCGGCAGCCTGCGTCGCCGGCCGCTTCACCCGGAACCAGGCGGCGTAGAGCGCCGGCAGGAAGAGCAAGGTGAGGGCGGTCGCCACCAGCAGGCCGCCCATCAGCGCGACCGCCATCGGGCCCCAGAACACGCTCCGGGAGAGCGGGATCATGGCGAAGATGGCGGTGCCGGCGGTGAGCAGGATGGGCCGGGCGCGGCGCACCGTGGCGTCGATCACGGCGTCCCAGGCGGAGTGCCCGGCGGCAATGTCCTGGTCGATCTGGTCGACCAGGATCACCGAGTTGCGCATGATCATGCCGGCGAGCGCGATCACGCCCAGCAGCGAGACGAAGCCGAACGGCTGATTGAACGCCAGCAGGAACAGCGACACGCCGATCAGCCCCAGCGGTGCGGTCAGCACCACGAGCGCCAGCTTGGAGAAGCTCTGCAGCTGCAGCATCAGGAACAGCATCATCAGGAAGACCATGACCGGCATCATCTTGAAGATGGAGCCCTGGCTCTTGGCGCTCTCCTCGCTGTCGCCGCCGACCTCGATGCGATAGCCCGGCGGCAGCTCGGCGCGAACCGGCGCCAGCGCCTTGTCGATGCGGGCGGCGACGTCGGGACCCTGCACGCCGTCGACCACTCCGGCGCGCACTGTCATCAGAAGGTCCTTGTTGCGTCGCCACAGAATCGGCTCCTCGAGCTCGAAGTGCAGCTTGGCGAGCTGGGCGAGCGAAACAACCCCGCCGTTGCCGGTGCGCAGGTTGATCGCCTCCAGGCCCTCGACGCTGAGGCGTTCGGCCGGCACGGCGCGGGCCACCACGTCGATCGTCTCGGTCCGGTCGCGGTACTGCGTCACGGTCACGCCCGACAGCAGCGTCTGCAGCGTGTTTCCCAAGAGCTGTGAATCGACGCCGAGTGCACGCGCCTTGTTCTGGTCGACCTCGAGCCGCACCGTCTTGGCAAGCTCGTTCCAGTCGAAGTTGATGTCGCGCGTGGCCGGATCGGCCTTGAACACCTGGCGGACCTTCTCGGCCGCGGCGCGGACCTGCTGCGGATCGTCGCCCAGCACGCGGAACATCACCGGATAGCTGACCGGCGGGCCGTTCTGCAGACGCTGCACGCGGGCGCGCACGGCCTCGAAGCCGTTGGCGAACAGGTCGTTCAGCTCGGCGACCACGCGCTCGCGGGCGACCAGGTCCTTGGTCATGACGATGACCTGGCCGAAGTTCGCATTGGAGAGTTCCGGCACGGTCGGCAGGTAGAAACGCGGGCTGCCGGCGCCGACATAGGACGTGTAGAAGGCGACGTCCTGGTTCTCGCCCAGCCACTTCTCCAGGCGACGCACTTCGCGGTCGGTGGCGGCCCACGAGGCGCCCTGCGCCAGCTTCAGGTCGACGATGAGCTCGGGCCGGTTGGCCGTGGGAAAGAACTGCTTCTGCACCAGGGTGAAGGCGCCCATCGAGCCGACGAACGCGAGCGCGGTGATCGCGATCGTGGTCTTGCGCCAGGTCACGCACCACACGACCAGCTTGCGGAAGGCGGTGTAAAGCCGGCCGGCATAGGGATCGTGATGATGGACCTTGGGCGTCGGCAGCAGGTGATAGCCCATCCACGGCGTGAACAGCACGGCCACGAACCAGGAGATGATCAGCGACAGGCCGACCACCCAGAAGATCGAGTTGGTGTACTCGCCCGCGCTCGAGCGCGCGAAGCCCACCGGCACGAAGCCGACGGCGGTGACCAGCGTGCCGGTCAGCATGGGGAAGGCGGTCGAAGTGTAGGCGTAGGTCGCGGCCTCGAGCCGGCTCGCACCCTGTTCCAGCTTCACCATCATCATCTCGACGGCGATGATGGCGTCGTCGACCAGCAGGCCGAGCGCAATGATCAGCGCGCCGAGCGAGATGCGCTGGAAGTCGATGCCGAGCAGCAGCATGCCGACGAAGGTGATGGCCAGAACCAGCGGCACCGACATTGCGACGATGACGCCGGTACGCACGCCGAGACTGATGAATGACACGACCAGCACGATGGCCAGCGCCTCGAGCAGCGAGGAGATGAACTCCTCGAACGACTTGTCGACGACCTCGGGCTGGTTGGCAACGCGATGCACCGTGACGCCGACCGGCAGCTCCTTCTCGACGTCGGCCATCACCGTGTCGAGCGCCTTGCCCAGCGTCTGCACGTTGCCGCCCGGGGCCATGACGACGCCGAGCCCGATCACCGGCTTGCCCTTGAAGCGCATCGAGATCTGCTGCGGGTCCTGGTAGCCACGCTTGATCTCGGCCACGTCCGACAGCATCAGCGTGCGGCCGTTGGCGCTGAACGGCAGGGCCGCCAGCTCCTCGGCCGAGAGCGGCGCGCCGTCGACGCGCACCGACACGCGCTCGCCCTTGGTCTCGACCGTGCCGGCGGCGACGATGGCGTTCTGGCGGCGCACGACCTCCAGGATCTGGTCGACCGGGACGCCCAGCATGGCGAGCCGCGCGTGGCTGAACTCGATGTAGATCTTCTCGTCCTGCAGGCCGATCAGGTCGGCCTTGGTGACGTCGGGCATGCGCAGCAGGCGCTGGCGCACGGCCTTGGCGATCTCCTTGACCTCGGCCGGCGAGAAGCCGTCGGCCTCGAAGGCCCAGATCAGGCTGTAGGTGTCGCCGTATTCGTCATTGAAGAATGGCCCGACCACGCCTTGCGGCAGCGAGCCCCTGATGTCGCCGACCTTCTTGCGCACTTGGTACCAGAGATCGGGCACCTTGGCGGGCGGGGTGTCGTCGCGCAGTGAGACGTAGATCACCGTTTCGCCAGGCTTGGTGTAGCTGTTGACGAAGTTGAAGTAGGGCAGTTCCTGCAGCTTGGTTTCGATCTTCTCGGTGACCTGCTGCTCCATCTCGCGCGAGGTGGCGCCCGGCCAGGCGGCCGACACCACCATCTGCTTGATGGTGAAGGGTGGATCCTCGGCGCGGCCGAGATTGAAGAAGGCGTAAACACCGGCCGCGACCAGGGCGATCATGAAGAACACGGTCAGCGTGCTGTACTTCAGCGCCAGCGCCGACAGGTTGGTGCGCGTGGTCATGAGTCTCTCCCCCGGAGCCGGGTCGTTGGACTAACGCGCGGCCTGCATCTGTGCCGGAACGGGCTTCACCTTCTGCCCGGCCTCGAGCTTGTGAACGCCGGCAGTGGCTATGAGCTCACCGTCCTTGACGCCCGAGGCGATGGCGGCGGTCTCGTCGCGCCAGCGCGCGATGGTGACGGTGCGCAGCGCCACGGTGCCGCTCTCCTTGTCGACCACCCACACGGCGGGCTGCGTGCCGCGCTGGAAGATCGCCGACAGGGGCACCTCGGCGACGCTCTGCGCATCCGGCCGCTCGAACGCCAAGGTCGCGGTCATGCCGAGCCCGATGAAAGCCGGCTGCTCGATCACGCTGAAGCGCGCCGGATAGGTCCGCGTCATGGGATCGGCGCTGGGCGAGAGCTCGCGCAGGCGCACGGCGTATCGGTGGCCGGGGTCGGACCACAGCTCGAAGCTTGCGGCGCCCGCGGCGCGCACGGTCTTCAGCCGGTGCTCGGGCACGCCCACCAGGATCTCGAGCTCGTCGGTGCGCGCCACGCGCACGACGCCCTGACCCTGGGCCATCACCTGGCCGACCTCGGCCTGTACGGCCGTCACGACGCCGTCCGTATCGGCGCGCAGCTCGGTATAGGCGAGGTTGTTCTCGGCCGAGGCGAGCTGGCTCCTGGCCTGCTCGACACGGGCCTGGGCCGTGGCGGCGAGCGACTGGCGCTGCTCCATCGTCTGCGCCGTGAACACTGCGGTGCCACGCAGGTTGAGATAGCGCTCGTGATCGGCCTTGGCGCGTGTGTAGTCGGCTTCGGCCGACGCCAGGGCGGCGCGGGCATTGTCGACGGCCAGGCGATAGTCGGCGGGATCGAGCTGGGCGATCAGGTCGCCGGGCTTCACGGTGGTGCCGACATCGACGGCGCGGGCGACGATCTTGCCGGCGACGCGGAAGCCCAGGTTGCTCTCGATACGCGGCACGATGGTGCCGGCAAGGACCAGCGACTGGCTGCGGCGCTGGTAGGCGATCTCCGCGACCCGCGCCGGACGGACCGCGGGCTCGTTTGCGGCCACGGGGCGCGAGGCATTGGCGGCAGTCCAGGAAAGGGCGGCGAAGCCGGCGGCGGCAGCAGCACCGGCACCCAGGACGATAACGACCGCCTTGAACGGAACCTTGCCGAGGAGCTGGGCGTACGGAACACGCATGGCTAACCGTCCTTCCAAGGTTTACACTGTTCAGAAGACCACCTGAACAATGTTAACTGAACATTGATAAGTTATCGGCGTTCAGATAAGAGTCAAGTGGAAGGAGATCGTTTTTGACAGGGTTCTCGACAGTGTTGCCGGCCGGCCGCAAGCGCCGCGGCGAGGGCCATACCCGCCGGGAGGAGATCCTCCAGGCCGCCAAGGAGCTGTTCCTCGAGCAGGGCTTCGAGTCGACCACGATACGTCGCATTGCCGACCGCGTCGGCATCTCCGCGCCGGCGCTGTACCTGTACTTCAAGGACAAAGACGAGCTGCTGGTGGCGCTGTGCGATCTCACGTTCGCCCACCTGATGGAAGCGGTCGACGAGATCGAGAAGACGGTGAGCGACCCGATGGCGCGCGTGCGCCGCTTCGGCGAAGCCTATGTCCGGTTTGGTCTCAGCCATCCCGACGAGTACCGGCTGGTGTTCATGGGCGCCCATATTCCCGAGTCGATCCGCAAGACCGGCCACAAGGCCGCGACCGACGATCCGACGAAGCCCGGGGTGGGCGGCGCGCTGGTGTTCAAGCGCCTGGTGACGATCCTGGGCGAGCTCCAGGCATCAGGCGTCAAGCTCAAGTATCCGACTGACACTTGCGGCGAGCTCTGCTGGATGGGTCTTCACGGCCTGGTCTCGGCCTTCATCGTGAAACCCGAGTTCCCGTGGTCGGATCGCGAGCTGCTGATCAACGGCATGCTCGACATCCATCTCGAGGGCATCCTGAGCGTAAGCTGAGCCTCAGGCCGGCGCTGTCCTCTGTGCGGCAAGCCGGCGCGCCAGCCGCGTCAGGCCCCAGGCGGCAAGACCGCCCGCGATCAGCACGGCGATGCCGACCAACGGCCGATACCACAACCAGCCAGTCGCGATGACGACCGGCGCGATTGCGGCCGTGCACAGCAGCGCCACCAGCCCGGTTCCGGCTCGGACGATGTCGCCCAGGATAGGGATGACGTCGCCTGCCACGCCGAGCGGGCGCAGGATCAGGCCGAAGCCCACCAGCATCACGATCACCCCGACGCTGCGAAGAAGCCAAGTGAAGGTGACGTTCTCGTCCTGCGCCGCCTTGAACATCGCCGCGGCCGGAACCTCGCCGGCTGCGATCAGCTCGACGGTCGTGCCGCTATGGGTCGGGAAGGGCACGAACGACGTGCCCGACTGCCCGGCCACCACGCTCGCCTTCTGCAGCGGCACCTCCGAGAACGACACACGCATGTCGCCGATGGCCGGCTGCTGCGGGTCGCGCCCGACGTAGAGGACGCCGTCCATGACGGTGACGGGCTTGTTGACGCGGATCTGCAGCGCATTGGCCTGCTGGTCGGTCGCCGGCAGGAGCTCGGGTTCGCCGAAGCCGCGCAGCAGGGAATCGGGCACGGCGAAGCCGCCGAGGCGGGTGCCGGAGGCCAGCGTCTCGCGCGACTGATAGGGCATCGTGGGATTGGTATGGCCGCGCGACTCGCGAAAGCGGTTCGAGTCGATCGGCTTGTCGGACCAGGCGCGGACGTACTTGTAGGTGGTGGTGCGCTCCTCGCCGCCGCCGAGCTTAGTGCGCGTCTCCGTCTGCTCCTCCTGCTTCCACTGGTACATCTCGACCTGGCGCACCAGGCGCACACCGCTTGTGCGGACCGCGAAGTCGGGATCGGCTATGGGCCCGCCGGTGGTCAACTCGCCGGTGACATGGATCAGTCGGCCGTTGTTGCCGGAATCGATGTGGTCGGGCGGCATGCTGCGCACGATGCCAGCGCCTTCGGTCAGGCCCTGCGCCGTCTTGATGGCGCGGCCCTCGTTCCAGAACAGCAGGACGACCGAGGCGACGATCGCCACAAGGCCGAACAGCACGCCCATGAAGGCCTTGCCGAGCCGCTGCAGCCACGACGTCGAGGTGACCTCGGTGACCTGGCTGACGCCTTCTTCTTCCGCCATCGGTTGCTCCCCACTGACGGGAGCAGATTAGCCTCGTGGCCAGACTCGCGGAAAGAGATCACAGGTCATTGGCGCACCACCGAGGAGGTCGGGCTTGTAGGGGAACTGGAAGGTGCCGGGCCGCGGGTCGTAACGCGCGTCATCGCCGGTGTAGCGCAGCGACAAGCCGCGGCGGCGCGCGCCTGGCGTGTCGTTGCCCTGCGCGCCGTGCACGAT
>JAEZHS010000577.1 GCA_023436825.1 Pseudomonadota bacterium
AGCGTCTGGTCGTTCTCGACCTCGGTCTTCATGTCCTTCTGGGCATGCAGGAAGAGCTGCTCGCTGCCCTTCTTGTCGTCGAGGCTGATCTCGTTGAAGTCGGCGGTGCCGCCCTTGGTCACCGAGCGCGACCGGAAGCCGAGCTTGGTCTTCTCGGCGACCGGGAAGATCGGCTTGTCGTTGCCGTTGTACAGTCCGCCGATGACGACCGGACGGTCGGGATCGGCATCCATGAAGGCGACGGCGACCTCGGTGTCGACGCGCGGAATGAACTGGCCTCCCCACTGGTCGCCGGCCCATGGCTGCACGACGCGCACCCATTCGCTGTTGTCGGCCGTGGCGTCCTCGCGCCAGTCCCAGAAGAAGCGGATTTTTATGCGTCCCTGGTCGTCGGTATGGATCTCCTCGCCAGACGGCGCCAGCACCTTGGCGGTGTGCAGCCCTTCCATGCGCGGCCGCGCGGTCTTCATGGGCTGGCGCCACGGCACCGAATTGGGGAAGCAGAGGAAGCTGTTGCTGTAGTCCGTGCCCGACGCCACGCCGGCCCGCTCCGACATGTCCTGGGCGTGATGCGTGATCTTCTGGACGATGTGGACCTGCTCGCCGGCATCGGTCCGCAGCTTGAACTTGCCGCCCGCGACCAGGCTGGCGTTGTCGCCGCCGGCGCCGATCAGGGAGACCTCGGCCTCGGCCGCTTCCATGCGCCAGCGCGCCCGGTTCTTCGCCATGCCGGTGTCACGCGTCAGCGCCGGCCAATGGAACACCGGCCGGTTCGCCGTGCCGCCATGCTTGAGGATGGTGTTCTGCTCCATCTTCAGGTTCTTGTCCGGCGAATCGTGGTCGTAGTCCTTCACCGTCACCTTGCCCGGAGCGAACATCTCGGGCTTGTTGTACTCGACCAGCATGTCGGCCGTCGTCCCGACGCCGAGGCGCAGCGTGGCGCCGGGAATGGTGTGGAAGCCGTTGTTGTCGTTGGTGACGACCAGCGTATGGCTGTCTTCCGCATGTTCGAAGTAGTAGTACCAGCCCTCTTCCTCCATGAGGCGGGTGGCGAAGTGCAGGGACGTCTCGTTGTACTGCGCCGTCGCCTTGCGTTGAGCCGGCGCGGAATAGAGCCGGAACGCCGTCTTGGTCACCCCGGCATCGTCGAAGATGATCTTGAGGATGTCCTCGGCGGTCTTGTTGAAGAACATCCGGCAGTCGCTGCGGATGGCGGCATGCGCCAGCTGCGGCACCAGGACCATGCGATAGAGCTTGTCGATCACGCCGCTCTGCTCGAGCACGCCGAACTGCTGGACGATGCCGTGGAAATACCGCGTGGTCCTGCCGCCATGGTTGACCGCGACGCAGGCGGGCTTGTTGAGCATGTTCGTGGTGTTGATCTTGCCCGAGGCCACCACATCGACCTCGAAGCGGAACAACTCGCTGATCGTCTCGGTCGCCACCAGGCGGATCGCCGTCAGGGGCGATTCGGCAGAGCTCGTGATCGACAGCAACGATTTCTTGTCATCTTCGGCCATGTGCAGCGCAACTTTCGGTGTGGTGTCCCAGCAGCCAAGTCACGATCGGTGCTTTCAGGCACTAAACGCTAGCCGACCCAAGTCCGTAAGGAAACACGACCTTGGCGGCGAGAATTTGGCGGAAGGGTGTGGGCGGTTGGAATAATTCCATTTCAGGTGGAAGCGGCTAGTCGGGAACGATTCGCAGTTGCCGCAGGATCGGCAGCCGCTGCTCGATGGCGGTATGGACGACGTTGCGCACGGTGTCGTGCTTCTCCGGTATGACATCGGCGCTCAGGGCCTTTATCCAGGCGTCGGCATTGTCCTCGCGCTCGCCGCTGAGCAGGCGGGCGGCCATGAACTGCAGGAGCGGCGGCGCCGTAAGGCCGGTGCCCAGCCGCCAGGAGGCGAGGCCGCCGGACGTCTTGGCGTCGACGATCGAATTCACGCGTGAGCCGAACACCCGATTGAGCCGGTTGGCGGAGTCGGGCTGCTCGCCGTTCGAGCGTGTCGCGACCTGGCACTGATGGGAGCCGATCAGGATGCTCAGCAGCTCCGCGGGATTGCCGCGCCCGCCGCCCAGCGCCATCAGGTCGCCGATCGTCGCCGGCCCGCGCATCGCCGCGACCATCATGTCCTTCAGCTTGTCGCTGACCTCGGCCATGCCGGCCGGCACGCGGATCTTGGTCTGCAGCTCGCCCGGACTGACGATCGGCACCACCGTCAGGCCGGAGAGCGCCGCATCGCGCGCCTCGTTGTGGATGCGCCTCGCGCCGCGCACGAAGACGTCGTGACGGAGCTGCCGCGGCAGGCACATGTCCTTGATCAGCTCGCGCAGCAGCGGGTCCTTGTAGCGGTTCATCACCTCGCGCTGCTCGGCCGTCAGCATCAACTCCGGGAAGTTCTCCATCGGATTGACCGACGACACCCAGTCGAGCTTCGCCTCGGCCAGCGCCGCGACGACGTCGGCGTGGAAGGCCGGCGACCAATGCGCGCTCATGTACTCGTGCGACAGGTACTCCGTCGACATGCCGGCGGTGGTGTCGAGAATATCGCGCGTGAGGCTGCTCTCGGTGAGATACTTGCTCTCGACTGCCTTGAGGTCGCGCGCCAGCGCAAGGCCCGCCTGGGCCTGCATGTCGCTGCGGCCGCCCGTCCGAATGCCGGTCTCGTAGATCAGTCGCTGCATGCCGAGCGCACCCTGCCAGGCGGGCAGGGCGTTGTAGCTCAGATGGACCATGCCGCCCGGACGCGTCTTGGCGGCCAGGAGCCGGACGATGCCGGCGCGAACCTCGTTGCTGACCCACGACCACAGGCCGTGCATGGTGACGAAGTCGGCCTGGGGAATGGCAGCGGCCTCGGCGCTCGTCGCCAGCCCGGCGAGGTCGCCTTCGATGAAACGGATATTGTCGAGCCGCGCGGCGCGGGCGAGGCCGGCGCCGATGGCGATGTGGGCGGGGTTGTAGTCGATCGCCGTGACCTGCCATCCCGGGTTGGACGCCGCCGTGACCAGCGCGCCGATGCCGCAACCGCAGCCCAGTTCCAGGTAGGTGGCGGGGTCGTCGGGTTCCGGCAGGTCGGCCGCGACGTTGCCGAACAGGCAGGCGAGCGCCATGCGCGCCGGCGACTGCTGGACATAGAAGCCCTCGATATAGGCGATGTCGGCGACGTAGCCGCTGTTCCAGGGTTGGTTCATGCGCGTCCCTCAACAATCTCACTTTCGAACAAGGCGTCGCCGGCATCGGTTCGCCGGGGCATGGCGCGGGACGCCGGCAGCCAGGTATTCCAGCCGAGCAGGGGCCTCGCGCCTCCCTCGCCCGGCGGGGCCAGCGCCAGCGGCGGAACAGCATCGCGAGCGAGCACGGGATTCACGGCAAAGCCGACCTCGAACCCGACATAGGCCCGCACCAGGGAGATCAATTCGCGCAGCAACGGCTGGTCGGGCAGCAGGCTCTCGAAGTAGGCGAGGTCGAGCGGCCCGATGCGCAGGATGATTCGCGCCTGCTGGTCCCAGGCGCGCACGCCGGCCGCCGCATCGACGCTCAACTGGCAGAAGCCGCCGGGCGACAGGCCGATGCCGAGGCGCGTGCGCTGATCGACCGGCAGGGCGAGCCACGCCCCGGCGAATTGCTCGACCTTGACGGGGCGGCCGAGCCAATCGGAAGCCAACGCCTCGAGTCGATCCGCGGAGCGCGGATGGGCCGAAAAGAAGCCGGCGTAGTGACGCAAGGCCGCGGGACCTGCGAGCAGCCGGTCGGCAAGGTGAGGGGTGGCGTAGCCTGTCAGGGACAGCAGTACCTCGGCGACCGGGTCACTACGGTCGGTGCTGGCCGACAGGGCGCCGACGTCGGCGGCGCGATGGGGGCGATACTTCGCGCCGGCGGCGGCAAAGGCCGCGACCATGCGATGCGAGATCAGATCGAGGAATCGCGTGAGCGAGAAGGCGCGCGATCGTTGATCGGCAACGACGGCATCCGAGTAGTATCTCGGCAGGACGCCGGCCGGCCCTGTCAGTCCAATCAGTCCCACCGTCACGAGTGGCTCGGATGTCCCGGCTTCGACCTGAACCTGGGTGACCTCAGCCGCCAGATAGGACGACCCGACGGTGCTGGTGAAGCGGGCGGCACCCGCGGGATCGGACCGACGCCGGAGGAAAGTCAGGACCCTCACCGCCGCGTCGAAGCTGAAGCGTTGCGGCTGCTCCTTGAGGCGGGCCATTGGCGCTTCGCCGCGCCGCGAGGGGCGGGGCTTCGTCACAGCAGGACCTGGCTGCCCGCTCGCGCAGGCCAGCGCGCGGCGACGCCGGGGCGTCCGCGCAGGATCACCTCCGTACGCACGAACGAGTTCACGGTCGCATGCAACGCCAGGAAGCGGTCGAGCACCGACGCCAGCACGTACAATCCGCCCGTCGTCCATGCCTGGTCGTCGAACGTCAGGGTGACGTCGAGCCCTCGGCAGAATCCGCCGCTGCGGGCGCCGGGACCGCGCAATCCCGGAATGCGTGCGGTGCCGGGCTTGGACGTCACGTTGAGCAGGGCACGGATCGCCGTGCGCGATTCGGTCGATTCGCGGCAATCGTAGAGACGTAGCACCTCGCGCAGGGCGTCGGCAGCGGTCTCGCCGCCGACCACGCTGAGATGGCCAAGGGACAGGTGGGAGATCAGGCGCCAGAAGCCGCGCTCACGCACCGGCATGCGCAGTGTCGGCGTCGGTGCGGTCAGGCAGCTGAGCCCGGTGACAGCGGCGGCACCCTCGGCCAGCCTGAGCGTCGGCCGTCCGCCGCCGAACGGCAAGGCAGCCGGCAGGTCGCGGTTGCAACACAGCGCATCGACCGAAAGGACGCCGGTGCCCTCGCGCTCCGGATCGAAGCCGGCATCGTGCGGCAGCAGATAGACCTCGGTGCCGCGAAAATCGCCGGTCGTGTCGCGTCGGGCGGTGCCGTAGAAGCCGCCGACCGATGCGTCGGCCTTGTCGTCGGCGTGCCGCCGCGTCAGTCGATGGAACGGCTGCCATGTCCTGAATTCGCCGTTCGGCAGGCTTTCGCGCACGCGCTCGACCGACCATACCTCGACGCTGGCGGGGCGACGGACGTCCGGCTCGATGCGATACTCGATGCTCGTATGATCCATCGAGATCGGCTCGCAGCGTTGCGAGAACAGGTTGACGATGGGCGTGCAGCCGAGGGCCAGGTTGTTGGCCTGGACCGCGCGCTCGAGATCGGGCATCGCGCGATCGAGATAGACGAAGATGTCCATCCGGTTGCCCGCCGAGACGAGCGTCTTGGCGTCGAGCCGGCAAATGTCGATGAACTGGAACTTCTCGCGCGCGGCGAAATACTCGCTGAGCAGCCGGAAGCCGGAGAACGATCGCGCCGGCCACGGGAACAGCGCTTCCTCCGGCGCGAAGCCGACCGCCTGCAAGGCGTCCGGCGGCAGGATCACGGGATGGGGATCGGAAAGTTCGTCGGCGAGGGCGACCGAGACGGTGTGCGCCATCAGCAGTTCCAGCAGCCGAGACCCGTGTTCGCCCGGGAGGAAAACCCGCAGCCGGTCGAGGCCGAGCTGCGTGAAGGTCATGGTGGGGTTGCTGCACCGCAGGCTGATGCGAAGGCAGGCGACTGCTTCGGCGGCAGTCGGATTGGCCGGAGCCGCCAGAGGCATGCCCGACAGTCGGACGGCATCGATCTCGACCGGCCACAGCGTCAGGGGATAGGCGGTGCGGAACTGACAGGTCTCGCCGCCGACCGGCTCGGCTTCGACCGCGAGGCCGGACGGCAGGTGGGCGGGGCCCGGCAGGTCGGGGTTGGCCGCGAACCGCGTGATCGCCACCGATGGCATGGGCGCGAGGTAGTGCGGATAGAGCACGGACAGCAGGCCGTCGGTCAGCTCCGGGAACTCGTCATCGAGCCGGTGCTGGACGCGTGCCCCCAGGAAGGCCACGCCCTCGAGCAGGCGGCTGACGTGGGGATCGTCGACGGTGTCCTTCGTCAGGCGCAGGCGCCCGGCAATCTTGGGATGGCGCTCGGCGAATTCGCCGGCCAGCACGCGCAGTGCCTCGAGTTCCCGGTTGAAGAAGGCCAGCAGGGAATCCGACGCCAACTACGCCTCCTGCTCGTGAACGGCCACGTTCTTGGTGAGAAGATCGACGACGGTATCGAAAGCGATCGGCTCGGGCGCCGGCTCGGCATGCAACAGCGCGTCGATGCGCAGCCTGAGCGTCCCGCTCACCTTGTCGGTTGCCTCGAGGAGGGTGACCCTGAGGCTGACGATGCGCGGCTCGAAACGGCGGATGCAGGCCTCGACGAGCACGCGCAGCTCCTCACGGCGGCGCGGATCGTGGAAGGCGCCCGAGGCGAAGTCGGGCAATCCAAACCCGACCAGCGAGCGGTCGAGCTCGGCCAGATGCGGGTCCCAGGAGCGCCATCTGCGGCGCGTATTGAGCAGTTCCTCGAGGTCGTTGCAGATGCTGACGCGTATCGCATCCATCGCGGCGGACGCAGAAAGCGGCGTGTCCGCTTGCTGCGAAGGGTCGGCATCGACGAGCCGGTCGAGAAGCGGCAGCTGGGCCCGCCTGGCCCGCGACGCGCCGAGGTTGTCGGGCCCGGAGCGGCTTCGGCCGTCGCTCACGACGCCACCTGAAAGCTGACCTTGTCCATTTCGAGCCAGGTCAGCGCTTCCTCGCCGACCAATATGGTCACGGCGCCGAGGCCGAGCGTCGGCCCGCCATCGCCGGCCTGATGCCAATCGGTGGCGCGCCCGAGCCGCAGCGCGTCGGTCATCGCAGCGGTCGCGGCCGTCGTCGTCGGGGGATAGATCGTCGGCAGGTACACATCGCCGTCGGGGCCGTCGGCGACCTGCATGGTCGCGCGACGCCAGAGGAGATCGCGCGGCCGCTTGGGGGGATGAAACTCCAGGAGGACCACCCGCTCCGGCGGGATCCAGAAATACTTGCCGGTCGTCGTGATGACCTCGAAGCAGGACGCCAGCAGGTCGTCGGCGTCGCGCATGTCGTCGAAAGCCGCGCCGCGCGCGGTGCCGGACGGGTGCGGTCGCGCTGCCTCGGCCTCGGCTGCAAGCCTGGCGGCTTCGGACGGTTCGCCGTTGCGCAGGGCGACGATGGCTGCCAACGACGAACGCTGGGCGGCGGTGGGCTCGCCGAGGAATTCCGGGACCCGGCCGTCGCTGAACAGCTGCCGCCTGGCCGTTTCGCCGCGCAGCAGCTGGCGGAACTCGGCAACGACGATGGCCGCCGTCGGGTCGAGGTCGGCGCAGGCGTCGAGGACGACGTCGGCACGCTCGACGTTGCCGGTGAAGGCCAGCAGCTCGGCCAGCAGGATCCTGGCGCCGATATCGGTCGGCGCCCGGCGCACCGCGGCATTGGCGGCCGTCACGGCGGCGGGAAGTTTGCCTTCGTGGAACAGACGGCCGGCTTCACCCGGATCGACGGTTCCTGTGGGAGAGAGCGACATCGATCCTCCTGACCGGCCGCGTCCTCAGACGCTGGGCGCTGCGAGTTCAGTGACGAGATGAAAGGCGGTGGCGATATCGTCGAGCTGGTAGTGCGGGCGCAGATGGATGGTGCAGCCGAACACTCCGGGCTTCTCGAGCCGCTCGCGCACCTGAACGTTGCCCTCGAGCAGGGGAAAGCGCGCGCGCGAATCGGTGGTGCTGTTGATGTTGGTGTTGACGTAGCCCTGGAGCCAGGCGTTGAGCTGCCGCTCGATCTCATCGGCGGTGCGGAATGCACCCACCATGTCTCGCCCCATCACCTTGAGGAGATGGGCGAAGCGCGCGGCGCACAGCATCGAGTTGATCTGCGCGGAAAGGCGGGCATTTGCCTCCGCCACGGCGGCGGTGGCCCCGGAATAGTTCGCCGGCGCCTGCATGCTGCGCGAGGCGCCGAACACCAGCTCGGGCCCGAACGGCAGGACGCCGACCGGCAACAGCCCGACCTCGACCAGGGCCTGCTCCTGCCGGAAGCTGAACTGGTACTCGACGGACTTGCGCGGCCAGGCATAGGGCGGACCGCTGACGAACGGCTCGGCGGCGAGATTGTCGACGAGCCCGCCGCCGACACGGTCGATCTCCACGCCGCGCACGTCCGCCGGCCAGCTGTTGTCCATGAAGGCGCGCACCGCGCAGGCGGCGAAGGCGTATCCGGCGCTCATCCAGACCCGCGTGTCGGCCGTCGGCGCGTGCTCGCTGTAGCGGAAGCCGTCGAGGCGGCCAGGCTCGTCCGCCCACGGACGGCGCGCCAGCAGGCGCGGCAGCGTAACCGCCAGAAAACGCATGTCGGCGCGCCCGGCAAGGCTTCGCCAGCGCAGATGATTGGGACCGCGCAGCGGCGCGGTGATGTCGCGCACGCCTTCGAGGTCGGAGAAGGTGTCGACCTCCAGCACGGTCGGATCGAGCGAGAGCACGGTCGGCATGAAGGCGGCCGCGGCCACGGCGGAAAGTTGCGCCAGGCCGCCCACGTCGTCGGTCGTGGCGCCGGCGGCGACGCGATGCCGGACGGCGTGATCGATCACCATCAGCCCGTACGGCTCGCCGCCGGGCATGCCGAATTCTTCCTCGTAGATCCGGCGGAAGGTGATGCTCTGGTCGAATTCCAGTGCCCGTTCGAGGTCTCGGCAGAGCTCGCCCCATCGGACGGGCAGCAGCCGCACCTTGACCCGCCGGCCCGGTTCTATGCCGGAGATCAGCCAGGCGAGGCCGCGCCAGCGTCCTTCCAGCGCCCGGAAGCGCGAGTGGTGGAGCACGGCGTCGAGTTGATCGCCGAGGGCGGCATCGATGTCGGCGATGTCGCGGTCGAGCGCCGCGCGCAGCCGATCGCCGCCCGCGGCCAGCAAGCCTGTCAGGGCCTCGCCGAACCACATCTCTAGCGCCTCGTTGCAGCTCAGCTTGCCGTGGAGGAAGGCCGCAAGCTCGCCGGCCTCCTCGCGGTGCCGCTCGCCGAAGAAGCGACCCGCCAGCACCGACTCGCGCAGGGGCGATCGCTGTCGAGACGCCTCCTCCGTGGAGGCTGCAATTGTTGCTTCCTCGCCCATGGTGTGCCGGTCCCGCCAATCATGGCGGCGGGTGCCAGGTCAAAAAGGTTCGGGCGGTCAGGCCTTCTGGGGAATGCTCGCGACCATGCGCAAGCTCGTGGTCAGTTCCTCCATCTGCAGCCACGGCCGCAGATAGGCGATGGCGTTGTACGAGCCCGGCTTGCCCGGAATCTCCTTCACCTCGACCCGTGCCTCGCGCAACGGGAAGCGCGCCTTCATGTCCTGGCCCGCATCGACGTTGGGATTGACGTAGTTCTGGATCCAGCGATTGAGCCAGGTCTCGACGTTGCTGGCTTCCATGAAGCTGCCGATCTTGTCGCGTCCCATGACCTTGAGGTAATGGGCAAATCGACTGGTCGCCATGATGTAGGGCAGCCGGGCCGAAATGGCGGCATTGGCGGTCGCCTCGGGCCGATCGTACTTCTTCGGCCGCTGCGCCGTCTGTCCGCCGAAGAACACCGCGTAGTCGGTGTTCTTGTAATGACAGAGCGGCAGGAAGCCCTGGTTGGACAGCTCGAACTCGCGCCGGTCGGTGATGCCGATTTCCGTCGGGCACTTGGCGTCGAGGTCGCCGTCGTCCGACGTGAACACATGGGTCGGCAGGTTCTCCACCTTGCCGCCGCCCTCGGCGCCACGGATGGCCGTGCAGAAGCCGGTGCGGGCGAAAGCGTCGGTCAGGCGCACTCCCATGACGTAGGCGGCGTTCGACCAGCAATAGGACTCATGATCCATCGCCTGGGCCTTGCCGCGCGCATCCACCGGCGCTTCCTCATAGTCGAACTCGTCGAGCGGCTTGGTGTTCTTGCCGTAGGGCAGGCGAGCGATCACGCGGGGCATCACGAGGATCACGAAACGGGAATCCTCGCTGTCGCGGAAGGCCCGCCATTTCGCGAACTCGACCGTGTCGAAGATCTTGGCGAGATCGCGCGGCCTCGAGAGTTCGGTCCACGAGTCGAAGCCGAACATGCCGGCCCCTGCCGCGGAGATGAACGGCGCGAACGCGCCGGCGGCGATGTTGGATACCAGCCGCAACGTCTCGATGTCGTCCGGATGGTTCGTCCATTCGTAGTCGCCGATCAGGGCGCCATAGGGCTCGCCGCCCGGCGTGCCGAACTCGTTCTCGTAGATCTTCTTGAAGAGCTGGCTCTGGTCGAACTCGATCGCCCGGCTGAGGTCTCGGCTCAGCTCGCGCTTGGGCAGGTTGAGGACGCGCAGCTTCAGCGAGGTGCCGGTCTCGGAATTCTGCACCAGGTAGTGCAATCCCCGCCAGCTGCCTTCCAGCTTGAGGAACTTCGGATCGTGGATGATCGCGTTGAGCTGCGCCGACATCTTGGCGTCGATCGCCTTGACCGCCTTGTCGAACGTTCGCGTCAGGTTGCGATCGAACGTGACTGTGCCCGCGAGCGCCTGCTCGACGAGCGTCTTGACGAGATCCTGGGCGCGATCGGGTTCGGTCTGCTTGGTGTTGGTGATGATCTGATCGAGCAGACCGGGCGCGGCTTCTGTCGTCGTGGCGGCGGCGGCCTCGGGCGCACTCTTTGTGTCGGCCATTTCCTACTCCTCCGACTTCTTGATGCCGAGTTCGCCGGACAGCGACTTGAGATCCTGCTCCGAGCGCAGGACCTGCTCGAGCAGGTTCTCGAGTTCCTGGGACCGGTCGGCCTTGCTCATGAGATCGCGCAGCTTCTCGCGGGTCTCCAGCAGCGCCGCAAGGGCGGGCACCTGCTTGGCGACCTGCACCGGGTCGAAGTCGTCCATCGAATTGAACTTGAGGTCGACGTTCAGCTGCGTGCCGTCGTCGGCCAGCTTGTTGTCGACCTTGAGCTTGAGGCCCGGCGCCATGCTGGCCATCACGTCGTTGAAGTTGTCGCGGTCGATTTGCGTGAATTTGCGGTCCGCCAAAGGCTTCAGCGGTGTCGTCGGATCACCCGAGAAATCGCCCATGATGCCGACAACGAACGGCAGCTCGCGTAGGATCTGCGCGCCTTCGGTCTCGACTTCGTAGGTGATGTGCACTCGGGGTTTACGGACACGATTCAGCTTGTCGTGTATACTTGCGCTCATCGCAGAAACCCTCCTGCTCGACGACTAGACTACTCTGGACGGCTTGGGCCGTCCATGGGCTCGGCGGCCCGCAGCGTATTCGATGCCCGCAGCATAGGCCGTCTCGGGCGTACTCGAAGGTGGCGAAAAGCACGTTCCCCAAACGTTTGGGCCTTCAACATGGCGGCGCGGCTTGTATCATGGCCGACCAGTCCCGCAGGTGACTCCATCATGATTCCGGAACTTGAGACGGCCGACTTCGAGGCGATCCTGGCTCCCCTTGCCGGCGACCAGCCGACCGGCGTGGACCTTCGACAGGACTTCGCGCCAACCTCCATCTACTTCCGCCTCCGTGACGCGCGAGCCCAGGCGCGCGATGCCGAGCGGCAGGCCGATACCGAGGGCAGCGATGAAGGCCTGCCGGTGCTGTGGCGCCCGGTAGCGACAATGGCGATCGGTGCGTTGAAATCGAACTCCAAGGACCTGGAAGTTGCGACCTGGCTGACGGAAGCGTTGGTCCGCATTGCCGGGCTGCGCGGGCTGATGGCCGGCGCCGCGGTGATCGGCGGCCTGGTCGAGCGGCATTGGGACGGCCTGTTTCCCGTGCCGGAGGAAGGCGACGTGGAAGCCCGCGTGGCCGCCGTAGCGGGACTCTCCGGCCAGGGCGCTGACGGAACATTGATGCAACCGCTGCGCAAGGTGGCGCTGTTTCGCCGGCCGGACGGCTCGCCCTTCAGCATCTGGCAATTCCAGGCGGCGCTCGAGCTGTCCGGCATCACCGATCCGGCGCGGCGCGCCCAGCGGATCGACTCCGGCGTGCTGCCGTTCGAAGAGGTGGAGAAGGAAGCGCGGCTGGCCGGCGCCGCGCATTGGTCGGCGCAGCGCGAGCTGATCGCCAAGACCCTCGCGGCATGGAAGGAGATGGAGCGCGCCTTCGACGAAAAGGCGGGCGATGCCAGCCCCGCCGCCAACCGTGTGCGCGAGTTGCTGGAATTCGTGTCGGAAACGTGCGGGCGATTTGCACCGTCCGACGCGACAGATGGAGCAGCCGAGATGACAAGCGCGACTGCGCCTGCAGCTGCAGGCGATGGCGCCGCCGCCGTCGCGACGCCGGGGAGCATCACGGGGCGCGAGCAGGCGCTGCGCCAGCTCACGGAGATCGCCGCCTGGTTCAAACGCAACGAACCAAGCTCACCGATCGGATTTACGTTGGATGAAGCGGTGCGACGTGCTCGCCTTGGCTGGCCGGAGCTCGTCGCCGAACTCGTTTCCGACGAGACAGCGCGTTATTCGCTGTTGACCAGCGCTGGCATCAAGCCGCCATCCACCGAATCACAGCAGTAGAAGGCAAGCGGTGCCGGTGCCCGGTCGCCGGTGCCGTGAAGGCACCGGCCTTTTCTTGCAGACGTAGCGGGTCGGTGTCTCAGCTCGCCTTCATCGCCAGCAGGTCATAGGAGACGACGTCGCCCTTCTTGATCTGGCCCGACTTGTCGAGCGGCGTCGGCGTGACCATGACCTTGAGGAAGTTGAGCGACAGGCTCTCCATCGGATTGTCGCCGCCCGAACTCAACGAATAGCTGCTGACGCCGCAGTCGACGAGTTCGAAGGACAGGAACGTTTCGGTCTTGTTCTTGGTGGTCGTGTTCATCTTGATCTCGACCTTGGTGTCGAACGTTCCGGCCACCGAATCCTGGTAGAGCTTGGCGGACGCCTTGTCGAAATGCTTGGTGACGACGATCTCGCTGACGTTGGGCGCCGAGCTCTCGCGCGAGTTGCCGCCGGCGCCGCTGCTCACGGATCGGCCAACTCCGTACTGGAAGGAGTTCAACTCGATCCAGTCCTTGTACCCATCGGTTGTTACGTCACCCGGGATACTGCCGAACTTCATGTAGATTGGCACTGTCAACCTCCGTTGGAGAAAGCCACTGGGGATTATCAACACCTTTACGGTTAGTTGATGGCAAAGAAAAACAACCCATCCTTGTCGAGGCTGGCTTTGACGCTTTGGATCGACCGGCCATCGGCCAGGCGCGCCAGCACTTCCGCGGACAACTCGGGAAGAAGCGTACGCGTCAGGATGTTCTCGACGTTGCGCGCGCCCGAACTGCTTTCCGTGCAACGTGCCGCGATCGTTTCGACCAGGTCGGGTGTCCAATCGAACGTCGCGCGATAGCTGTCGCGTACGCGATTGCGGATGCGTTCGAGCTGCATCGCCACGATCTGGCGAATGATTTCGTTTGGCAGGGGGAAATACGGCACCAGGGTCACGCGTCCGAGAAAGGCCGGCTTGAAGAACTTCGCCAGTTCGGGTCGCAACGCATCGGCAAGTCCGGCGGCGTCGGGCGCCGTTTCGGGGTCGGCGAACAGCTTGTTGATCAGGTCCGTACCAGCGTTGCTGGTCATGATGATGACGGTGTTCTTGAAATCGATGTCGCGCCCTTCGCCGTCCTTCATGTTCCCCTTGTCGAAGACGGAATAGAACACGTCCTGGACGCCGGGATGGGCCTTCTCCATTTCGTCGAGGAGCACGACGCTGTAGGGACGTCGCCGCACAGCTTCGGTCAGGACGCCGCCCTCGCCATAGCCGACATAGCCCGGCGGGCTGCCCATCAGCAGGCTGACTTTGTGCTCCTCCTTGAACTCCGCCATGTTGATGACGGTCGTGTTCTGCTCGCCGCCGTAGAGCAGCTGAGCGAGCGTGAGGGCTGTTTCCGTCTTGCCCACGCCCGACGTGCCGACGAACAGGAAGACGCCGACCGGCCGCCGCGGATCGGTCAATCCGGCCCGGCTGGTGCGGATGGCTTGCGCAACGGCTTCCATGGCATGGCTTTGGCCGACGACCCGCCGTTCCATCGCCTCGCGCAGATTGAGCACGGTGCGGATTTCGTCGGTCTGCATGCGGCGGGCCGGAATGCCGGTCCACGCCTCGACGATCGCGGCAATCGCCTGGCCGTCGACCACGGGAAAGATCAGCGGCTCCTCGCCTTGCAGCGTGCGCAGTCGCTTCGACAGGTCCGCCAGCTCGGCGCGCTCCGCCTCGCCGTCGCTCCTGGCGGCGCCATCGCCGGCGCTGCTCGTGGTCGCCGCAGCAGCTTCGATCTTTGCGCGCACGGCGTCGATCTTGGCCACGAGGTCGCGCTCGGCTTCCCAGCGCTCGTTCAGCTTGGCCAGCTCATCGGTGATGCGCTGCCGCTCGGCCGTCAGCTCGTCGCGCCGCGTCGCATGGTCGGCGCCCGCCGCGGTTTCGCGCTCGATGATCTTCAGCTCGGTGTCGATCAGGCCGAGCCGGCGCTGGCAGTCGTCGATCGGCGCCGGTATGGCGTTCTGGCTCATCGCCACGCGGGCGCACGCGGTGTCGATCAGGCTGACGGCCTTGTCCGGCAGCTGGCGCGCCGGGATGTAGCGCGCCGACAGGCGGACGGCATCGCTCACCGCCTCGTCCAGGATGCGAACCTTGTGGTGCAGCTCGAGCGTCGACACCAGGCCGCGGATCATGGCCACGGCCATCTTCTCGCTCGGCTCCTCGACCTTCACCGGCTGGAAGCGGCGGGTGAGGGCGGCATCCTTCTCGAAGTACTTCTTGTATTCGGCCCAGGTGGTCGCCGCGATCGTGCGCAGCTCGCCGCGCGCCAGCGCGGGCTTCAGGAGATTGGCGGCATCGTTCTGGCCGGCCTGGCCGCCGGCGCCGATCAGCGTGTGCGCTTCGTCGATGAAGAGGATGATCGGCTTGGGGCTCGACTTGGTCTCGTCGATCACCGATTTCAGGCGATTCTCGAATTCGCCCTTCACGCCGGCGCCTGCCTGCAGCAGGCCGAGATCGAGCGTGCGCAGGGTGACGTTGCGCAGCGCCGGCGGGACGTCGCCGGCCGCGATGCGAAGCGCCAGGCCCTCGACGACGGCGGTCTTGCCGACGCCCGCTTCGCCCGTGAGGATCGGATTGTTCTGCCGACGGCGTGTCAGGATGTCGACCATCTGACGGATCTCGAAGTCGCGGCCGAGGATCGGATCGATCTTGCCGGCCTTGGCCTGCCCCGTGAGGTCGAGCGTGAACTGGGCGAGGGCTCCCGAACCGCCCGGCCGGGCTTCGCCCGACCCGGTGCCTGCTGATTCCGAGCCGGCCGCCTGCGTCGTGGCCTGTGCCGTCTCGACCGTGTTGGCGCATATCGTGAGATAGTCGGCCTTGAGCGTGTCGGGCGCTATGGCGGCCAGAAGGCCCGACGATCCGATGGCGCGGCGCGCCAGCATGTCGTCGGCCAGCAGCGCCCAGATCAGATGGCCCGAGCGTACGCGGCTGGCGCCTTGCTCCACCGAGGCCAGCAGCCAGCCCTGCTTCACCATCTCGACGATGTCGGGTGAAAGTGCGGGGGCGCGGGCATTGCCGGTCTTCATACGGTCGAGCGACCTGGTGAGGTCGGCCAGCAGGCGGGCCGGGTCGATCTCCCAGCGCCGCAGGATCGCGGCGAGATCGGTATCGGTCCGGTCGAGCAGTCCGATCAGGAAATGCTCGATCTCGACGTTGTAGTGGGTTCGGAGAGCCGTTGCGCCGGCGGCGGCTTCGAGTGCACGACGGCAGACGTCATTCAGGCGTCCGATCAGTGGCTTCAGCTCTATTGGTCGCACGTGTCGTCATCCCCCTGGGACGTCATCCATCGAACGGCAGCGCACTGAACTGGGGCAACTATCATGCAACATCCGCCCGTTCGACAAGAGGATTCAGGCCTTTCGAGAGGGCCGGCAGGATCGGCGTAGCGCCGCCGTCATAACCGACAGTTGGCGGCGTGTACGTGAGATTCGCCACACGCGGGTGCGGTCGACGTCTCTATCTTGACGCTTTGAGAAATCAGGACATGCGCTAGAATTGCTTTTTCGCAAACCTCGACGCCCGAGGGCAGACACGTATGGCTGCCGAGACCAAGGCAGACGCCAAGCCGAACGAAATGCGAGGCACGTTGCCGGCCGGGACGCGGCTGCGTAACTATGAGCTGCTGTCAGTCCTGGGCCATGGCGGTTTCGGCATCACCTACTACGCGAAGGATACGACGCTCGGTCGCGAAGTCGCGGTAAAGGAGTATCTGCCGACGACACTGGCGCTTCGCGAGAACGGCACGACGGTCGTGCCGCGATCGACCCAGCTCGCCGAAGACTTCATCTGGGGGCGCGAGCGCTTTCTGGAAGAGGCCCGCATCCTCGCGACGCTCGAGGGCGCTCCCGCAGTCGTCCGCGTCTACGACTTCCTCGAGGCGAACGGCACGGCCTACATGATCATGGGCCTGGCCCGCGGCGATACGCTCGAGCAGCGCCTGAAGCGTGACGGCAAGTTGCCGCCGGCGATCACCCAGCGCATGCTCGACAGGCTGCTCGACGGGCTGGAGGCCGTCCACAAGACCGGCTTCCTGCATCGCGACGTCAAGCCGGCCAACGTCATCCTCGATGCCAACAACAATCCGACGCTGATCGATTTCGGTGCATCGCGGTCGTCGATGGCCGACCGCACGGCGGCGATGACGGCGATCTTCACGCCGCGCTACGCCGCGGCCGAACAGCTGACCTCGGACAGGCAGGGACCGTGGACCGACATCTACGGCCTGTCGGCAACGCTTTATCATGCGATTACGGGCAGGGCGCCGCCGAGCTCGCTCGAGCGGGCGCTCAACGATGCCTATGAGCCGCTGGCCAAGCTGTCTCCCGAAGGCTATCCGCCCAGCATTCTCGAGGGCATCGATCTCGGCCTCACGGTGCGGGCCAAGGATCGCCCGCAATCGATCCCGGCATGGCGCGACATGCTCGCAGGGAGGGTCGCGCAGGTCAGTGACGAGACCGTCTTCGAGCGGCCGAAGCCTCGCCCGAAGCCAACGCCCGCAGCTGCGCCGCCGCCTGCCCCGCCGCCCGCCCCGCCAGTGCCGCCGAAGAGCAGGCAGCCGGCTGCGGCGACGGCCGCCACCTCAGCGGCAGCATCGGCGGCGGCCGGTGTCAGGTCGGCGTCGGCCCGGTCGTTCGCGTCGGCCAGAACGGCGTTCGCCGGGATGAATCGCCTTGCGCTCGCTGGCGGGGCGGTGGCCGCAATCCTCGTTGGCGTGGCTGGCGGATACGTGATCTTCCCGCCGAGATCCGCACTGCCTCCAGCGCCGGTTCATGACGGCCTCAGCGATGCCGCCAAGGCCGAGGCCGAGGCAAAGCAGAAGGCAGAGGCTGAAGCGAGGCAGCAGGCGGAGGCTGAGGCGAAGCAAAGGGCCGAAACCGAGGCCGTAGCCAGGCAAAAGGCAGAGGCTGAAGCCAAGCAGAAGGCGGAAGCGGAGGCCAAGCAAAAGGCCGATGCCGCTGAGGCGAGGCAGAGGGCTGAGGCGGACGCCAGGCAGAAGGCGGAAGCCGAGGCCAGGCGGAAGGCCGAGGCCGATGCCAAACAGAGAGCCGACGCGGAGGCCAAACAGAAAGCCGATGCTGAAGCCAGGCAGCAGGCGGAGGCTGAGGCGAAGCAAAGGGCCGAAGCCGAGGCCGTGGCCAAGCAAAAGGCCGAGGCGGAAGCCAGGCAAAAGGCAGAGGCTGAAGCCAAGCAGAAGGCGGAAGCGGAGGCCAAGCGCAAGGCCGACGCCGAAGCCAAGCAAAGGGCCGATGCCGAGGCCAAGCAGAAGGCCGACGCCGAAGCCAGGCAGAAGGCGGAAGCGGAGGCCCAGCAGAAGGCCGAAGCGGAAGCCAAGAGGAAGGCCGATGCCGAGGCCAAGCAGAAGGCCGATGCTGAAGCCAAGCAGAAGGCCGACGCCGAGGCGGCGGCCCTCAAGGCGGCGGAAGCCGCCGAGACTGCGCTGAGGCTGTCACAGCTCGACCGTCAACGGCTGCAGGTGGCGTTGACGTCGCTCGGGTTCGACACTCAGGGCGCCGATGGCGTCTTCGGGCCGCGCTCGCGCGAAATGATCCTCGGCTGGCAGAAGGCGCGCAATCAGCCGGCAACCGGCTTCCTGACGGCCGCCCAACAGCAGGCACTGTTCAGCGAAGCCGCACCGGCGCTCGCAAAGTACGACGACGACCTCAAGAAGGCCGATGCAGCCGCCAAGGCTCGCGCCGCCATTGCGCCACCACCGTCGCCCACTCCTGCTCCGCCGCAGCCGCGAGCCAGCAGCTCGGGCGGTATTTCGTGCCAGGACTCGTCCGGCCGACGCATGGACTTTCCAGGCGCCTCCTCTTGCCCCTGGGGCCTGACGCCGGCGCGCTGATCTGCGGCGAGATTGCTGCGGCCCGCAATCTGTGTGATTGTTTTCGCCGCTGCTGAAGCACGGATCACCGGTGCGCGTGAATCCAATCAGATGGAACCGCGCGCGGTTCCATCTGATTGAATTCCGCTCTGGCGCGGATGGGGAGCTTGCTCACTTGAGGCGGAATCAATTCAAGGCGCTGGTGGTGTTGCTTGCCGCCCTGGTCGTTGTCGTCGCCGTCAAACCGGCAGATGCCCAGGACTCCTGGGTCTTCACCAATGAAATCCCCTGTGCCACAGCACCGGTCTATGGCGTGCCGTTCAACAGGTGCTGGACGTCGAACATCCGGACGTTTCGCATCGGCACCGTGCAGAGCTGGCGCCTCACCTACACCGATTCGAAAAGCGAGTTTGCGATCGGCCTGTACCGGCTGGTCCAGGCTCATGGCGTCGGTGGCTTGAGCCCCGTCGCGAACTCGGGCGCGGTCGATTGGCTGCGAACGGCAGATGCGCTCAAGAACGTCACGACAGGCGCCGGAGGTTGGTCCTACACCGGCAGCAGGGCCGGCGATCATTACGTGACGTTCCAGAAAGCCCAGCGCCAATGCATCGGCTTCGTGCGTAACGGCTCAGGCACGCCCGGACAGCTGAACTGGATCCTGGGCGCCGCGTTCTGTCGCGAGACGTCCTCGCCCATCCCGACGGCCGAGGCCGAGTTCGTCGCCGACGCCGTCAAGGTCAGGGACTGAGCGACCGGCCCGTCGCCGCCGGAGCCCAGTCCCCGGCTTCGCCTATTCGACCACGATCTCGACGCGGCGGTTCTGCGGCTCGCGCACGCCGTCGCCGGTCTGCACCAGCAGGCCCTTCTCGCCGATGCCGATCACCGAGATCGCCTGCGCCGGCACGCCCTCACGCACCAGGGCGTCCTTCACCGCGTTGGCGCGGCGCAGCGACAGCGCCATGTTGTAGGCTTCCGGGCCCGACGTGTCGGTATGGCCGGTCGCCGTGATACGGGCGTTGCCCTTGCTCTTGAACGCGGCCGCGGCCTGCTTGATCGTGTTCAGCGCCTGCGGGCGCAGGTTCGACCGGTCCCAGGCGAAGAACACCATGAACGACGGCGGCGCAACCGCCGGCGGCGGCGGCGGCGGCGGCGGCGGCGCCGAACCGAACTTCAGCTGCAGACCCAGCATCACGCTGAAGTTGTTGTTCGTCCACTGCTGGCCGTTGATCGTCGGGTTCGACGTCCCGTAGTAGCGGCCGTCCAGGTTCACGCGGAAGTTCGTGTCGACGTTCCAGCCCAGGCCGACGATGCCCTGATAGGCGAACACCGTGCTGCCCAGCGACGTGTTGCTGTCGACCAGCCCGAGACCCGCACCAGCACCAATGTACGGCGTGATCACCGAGGCCGGCATGAAGTCATAGTACAGGTTGGCCATGATGCCGAGCTGGCCGATCTGGTTGTTCAGAGCCGTACCGGGAAGGCCGACGTTCGTGCCGTTCCAGCGATAGATGCCTTCCAACTCAACGCGCGGGCCGACAAAGTCGTAGCCGATCACGCCGCCAGCCATCCAGCCCGTCGTCGGCGTCACCCCGACAACCGGCGCGATCGGCAGGTTCGTGTTCGCATTGAAGTTCAGAAGCCAGTTGAGGCCGCCTTCCGCACCGATGTACACGCCAGGCGACGGAGACTGCGCCTGAGCCATGACCGGCAGCGCAACCAGCGCCGCTGCGGCCATCAAAGCCTTCTTCAT
>JAEZHS010000588.1 GCA_023436825.1 Pseudomonadota bacterium
TCGTCTCGGTGAACTGCCCGCACACGCCCGCGACTTTCCACCTGCTCTCGGCGCGGCGGCTGAAGCTGATGAAGGCCACGGCCATCATCGTCAACACCGCGCGCGGCGAGGTGATCGACGAGAACGCCATGGTGCGCATGCTGAAGGCGGGCGAGCTCGCCGGCGCCGGCCTCGACGTCTACGAGCACGAGCCGCAGGTCAATCCCAAGCTGCTCGAGCTCGACCGCGTCGTGCTGCTGCCGCACATGGGCTCGGCCACCTTGGAAGGCCGCATCGACATGGGCGAGAAGGTGCTGATCAACATCAAGACCTTCGCCGACGGCCACAAGCCGCCGGACCGGGTTCTCGCCACGATGTTTTAGGCGCGTTCACACGCGCCGACACCGTCGAGAAAAGACGAGGATCTCTAAAGATCCCCCTCCACCATCTCCCTCCGCCGATCCTGGATCAGCACGTCACGCGTCGAACGGCCGATCTGCGCGCCGAGCAGGATGGTCAGCGCGGTCCAGTACATCCAGACCATGATGGCGGCGAAGCCCGCCGTGGCGCCGAAGGCCGAGGTGAGCTGCGTCACCTCGAAGTAGTAGACCAGCGCACGGTTGCCGGCGGCGAACAAAAGTGCGTTCACCGCGCCGCCGATCAGGGCATAGCGCCAGCGCACGCTGCCGCTCGGCAACCATTTGTAGATCAGGGTGAAGAACCCCGACAGCAGCCCGTAATGGACGAACCCCGATATCGCCGGTCCGACCCACACGCCCAGCACCGGGAACTTCTCCAGTGCGCCGGCATAGGCCGAGAGCAGCACGCTCGCCAGGATGACCGCGATCAGCAGCAGGCCGAGCACCACCATCATCGCCAGCGCCAGCAATCGCGACTGCACGGTCGCCAGGACCGGCTGTAACGGGCTCACCGGATGCAGCACATGGACCGCGGGCGTGCTCCAGATGGCGTTGATGCTGTCGTCGAGCTCGACGAAGACGCGGCTGCCCGTATAGACCAGCACGACCGCGCCGATGATGGCGGCCATGCCGCCGCCCCGGAACAGATCCTGCGAGGCGTAGCGCTGGATGCCCGCAAGCTGGTCGGGCTGCAGCACCGTGCCGAGCGCATCGAATACCGCTTGTTGCGCCATCAGCCGCCCGACGATCGGTTCGGCCACGGCGATACTGAAGATCATGATCGGGCCGATGGCGAACATGGTGTAGAAGGCCATGGCCGCGGCCGAGGTCGACAGCCGGTTGGTGAAGAAGCCCAGGCCGACCGAATAGGCGATGTTCCAGAGCGTGCGCGGCAGCGAAAGCGGGCTCATCGTCAGCGCAGATGGGCGATGGCGTTGGCGTAGTAGGCGAGCAAGGGCCGTTCGGCGGTCACCGCCGCGAACAGACCCTCCTGCGGCTCGTCGATCAGCCGCCGCAGCTCCAGCATGCGCAGTCCGACGTCGAAGGCATAGTCGCGATCGCCGCGCGGCAGGTAGAGCTTGGCGCCGCGACCCTCGAAATGCGCCATCAGGTCGGCGGCGCGCACCTTCAGCTCCAGCTCGTCCAGCGGCTCGCTGGCCTCCAGCAGCACGGTGGCGATCACCGACACCGGCAGCACCGGCACCAGCCGGGCGATCTCGCCCATCACGTCCTTGGCCAGCCGGCCGATGACCTCGAATCGCTGGCCCTTGTCGAGGCTGCGCAGGTCGCCGCCGAATGCCGAGGCATTGCGGGCGAGCCAGTCCCGAGTGGAAATGAGCCCTCCGAAATTCACGCAGGCATAGCCGAAGCGGTACCAGCGGCCGCGCAGCATCAGGCCGAGCTGACTCCGCCAGAAGCCGAGCGCGGTGCGCATGGCGAAGAACGCGCTGCGTCGCGGCAGGTCCTTGTCGAGCGAGCGCAGCAGGGTGCGGTCCTCGAGCACGCGGTCGTAGTTCAGCGCCACGGGCACGAAGACGATGTCGTGGCCGCCCTTGGGATCGAACGATTTCAGCATGTAGTCGAACAGGCCGAGCTTGGGCTCGCGCAGCCGCCCGTCGCGCGACAGGCCGCCCTCGGGATACATCGCCTGGGCGACGCCGGCCTCCGTCGCCATGTGTACGTAGCGCTCCAGCACGCGGCGATAGATCGGATTGTTGGAATTGCGGCGCACGAAGTAGGCGCCCATGGAACGGATGAGCTGCTGCAACGGCCAGATGCGTGCCCATTCGCCGACGGCATAGGACAGCGCCGTGCGCTCGGCCGCCAGGAAGGCCACCAGCACATAGTCCATGTTGCTGCGGTGGTTCATGACGAACACCACCGTGGTGCCGGACGAAACGCCCGCCATGGTGCGTTCGTCGGCGAAGCCCAGGCGTACGCGGTAGAGGAAACGGGCGATGGCGCGGGCGATCGAGTAGCCCAGGCGGAAGTAGATGTAGGCGTTGAAGGTCGGCACGATCTCGCGTGCATAACGACGGACTTCGGTCATCGCCACTTCGCGCGGCAGATTGTTGGCGCGGGCATGATCGTTGGCGGCGGCGACCACCAGCGGGTCGTAGACCAGGCGGTCGATCAGCACCTGCCGCTTGGTGAGCTGGAACGGCTTGATCTCGACGGCCAGTCGCTGGTTGACGCGGTCGATCAGCCGGTTGAGGCGGCGACGCAGGAACCAGCGACCACTCGGGATCAGCAGCCGGTCGAGCAGCGACCAGGCCGCGAAGAGCGCGATCGCGGCGAACAGCCAGAGCGGAACGGTGACCGGCTCGCCCATCGGTTCGCCTGTCCGCCGTTCAGTATTGCTTCAGGGTGAAGCCCGCATAGAGGCACATGGCCGAGGCGGCCACGAGGATGATCGTCGTGCCCATCGCGCCGATCACGCGGCCGAGCGGAATGAAGCCCAGCAGGCCGCCGGCGTGCAGGACGCGCGATAGCAGCAATACCAGCGACACGATCGCGATCGGCCAGTAGCCATAGTAGTCGCTGGCGACATAGATCAGCACCAGGCAGAGCGGCACGAACTCCATGAAATTCCCATGCGCCCGGATCGCCGCCAGCATCTCGGGATCGCCGCCGTCGCCCAGCCAGATCTTCTTCTGCGCACGCAGACGGCCGACGCTCGCGGTCAGGGACACGGCAAGCAATCCCAACAACCCAGCGCAGACGAAAAACACGGGCATCCGACGGTCTCCCCTCGATCTGCCGGCATTATAGTCTTGCCGGACCGCGCGCCTCCAGGCCCGCTTTCGGTCTGGACGACATCACACCGTCGGCGCCGCCGTCTCGTAGCCGAACTCCTTGTCCAGCGCGGCGATATCGCGGCGGAACGCCATGCGCAGTGAGCTCTTGTCGCTTTCGTCGAGCCACGAGCCTTCGACCGAGTTCAGGCTGAACTTGCGCGCCATATCCGGTCCCCAGCCGATCGTGTCGAACAGCGTCGTGAAGCCGTGGCCGAGATCGGTCTCGAACATCGCCGGATCGTCGGTGTTGATGGTGACGTTCAGCCCGGCCTCGACCATGCGCCGGATGCGCTGCGGCCGGTGCGGGCGGTTGTGCACCAGGCTGGTCCAGGCGCAGGGCGTGAAATAGAGCCCGTCGCGCCGCGCCTCAGCCATCACGAAGTCCGACGCCAGCATGTTGTAGCCGTGGTCGATGCGGTCGCACTGCAGCACGTCGCGGCAGATGAGGTAATTGGTCGGCGGCGCCTCGACGAGCGTCTGGTTGTCCTCGCAGCAATGCGCAGTGCGGTGCAGGCCGGCGCGCTTGGCCAGCGCATAGGCCTCGGCGAAGGTGGCGGGCGGCCCGGCGCGCTCGGCGCCGTCGAGCCCGATGCCGACGACATGGTCGCGACGATGGGCGATCGCGGTCTCGACGATCTCGACGGCCTGGGCCGGCGTGTTGGTCGAGCGGTCGATACAGCAGATCAGCAGGCTCGACACGCCGAACTTCTTCTTCGCCGCTTCGATTCCCTCGATCATGCCGTCGACCATCGCCGGATAGTCGATGCCGTTGGGGTAGAAGTAGTCGGGATTGAAGAAGAACTCGACGTGCCTGAGGTTGCCGTCGCGCACGGCGTCCTCGACGTATTCATAGACGGCGCGCGAGAAGTCTTCGGGCGTGCGCAGTACCAGGGCAGTGAGCCGCAGCACATCCAGAAATCCGTAGAAGTCTGGCCACTGGTAGAGCTTGTCGGCCGGCCGCGGCAGCGCCAGCCCGGCGCGCGCCGCCAGTTCGGCCACCGTGGTCGCCCGCAATGTGCCGGCGAGATGGCAATGCAGCTCGGCCTTGGGAATGCGCCGCAGGTAGTCGTCGGCAACGGCCTTGGCCATGGTCATCCTCACTTCTTGTCGATGTTGTAGAGCAGCATCACCGGCGACTTCAGCACGCCCTGCAGGTTGTCGCGCCAGGTCGACGGCGTCGTGAACTGCGCCAGGGGCAGATAGAGCACGTGCTCGTAGGCGCGAGCCTGGATTTCGGCCGCGACCGCCTTGCGCGCGGGTTCGTCGGCCGCGGTGGCGAACTTCAAGCGCAGTTCCTCGGTCCTGGGATCGGTCGGCCAGCCCCAGGCCGAGGCGGGATGGCCGACGGCCACCAGGAAAGGATTGCTGAGCGGGTTGCCCTGGTCGGGCACCGAGTTGGTCGTGTGGGCGAGGTTCCAGCCGCCTTCGCTCACCGATTTGGTGTTGAGCCGGCGCGTGGCGAAGGTCTGGAAGTCCATCGCCTGCATCTCGACCTTGAAGCCGAGATCGGCCAGAAGCTGGCGCGTGACGTTGCCTAGCGCTGCGATGCCCGGCGCGTTGGCGACATGCAGCATGACCAACGGCTTGGACATGTCGACGCCCGCCTCCTTCAGCATCGCCTTGGCGGCGGAGACATCGCGCGAGGGGATGCCGTTCTTGCTGTCGTAGGGCATGCCGCAGCCGAAGATTGCCGCGCAGTCGGTGGCGAAGCTGGGATCGCCTGCCACCACGGCGGCATACATCGAGCGGTCGATCGCGCGGGCCACCGCCTGGCGCACCTTGATGTTGTCGAACGGCGGCTGCAGGTGGTTCATGCGCATGATCGCCTGGAAGCCGAACTTGCTGACCACCTCGGCCTTGGCGCCGGATTTCG
>JAEZHS010000639.1 GCA_023436825.1 Pseudomonadota bacterium
CGCTGGCTGGGCATGGCCTTCACCACCGAGCTGTGGGCGCTGGTCCTTCTGCAGGCCCTGCATGCCGGCACCTTCGCCGCCTGCCATCTCGGCGCCATGGCATTCCTCCAGCGGGCGCTGCCGCCCTCCGGCATGGCGCTGGGCCAGAGCGTCTACTACGCCATCGGCACCGGCGCGGCGCAGGCGGTGATCTTCCAGATCGCCGGCGTGCTCTACGGTGCCTACGGCCAGAAGGCGTTTCTCGGCATGTTCGTCGTCAGCATCGTCGGCATGGCGGCGGTCGTAGCGCTGACACGCCGGTGGAAGGGCGGGCTGTTGGTCGGCGACGCGTAGCGCAGTGCATGCACCGCCAATCAGCGGCACTGCGCAAGATCGTTACATTTCCGCAATTCCCGCAATTATCGCTACCACTTTTCAATTGGACTGCTGGAGTGCACCCCTTGGGTGAGACAGCAAACTCAGGACGGGCTGCCGCCACCCGGTCCGAAGGCAAGCGACCGACCGGGCCGCGCACGGCATCTGCGGAGCGTTTTCGTTTCGGATCAACGATGCATAGAGCGGGAACGCCGGGTAACAGCGCAACGAACCGATATTATAACCGAAGTTCATTTTCGTCAACAACTACAGTCGGAATCGGCCAGGTTCTTTTCTTGCGACTTTTGAGGCTCCGTAGAGGGCCATCTATGGCGGGTCGTAACAGTGACCACACCACTCCTTGTCTCGCTGATTCCGGTGCAGGCAGTGCTTTCAACCTAGCTCTAAGCCTGTGGAGTCTCGGCCGGTTCGGTCGCCTTCATCGACGGGCGCAGCGCCACCCCGTCGTACCAGGCCGCGAGCTTCGGAGCGACGGCACGCCATTCCCCGCCGTAGCGCCAACTCTCGTAGCCGCAAGCAACGGCGATCGTGATCTGGGCGAGATCGAACGTGGCGCCGAAATGCGGCACGCGCTTCTCCAGGCCGGCGAAGCAGCGGAGCTCGCGGTCCTTCATCTTGCCGATGAAGTCGTTCGACCGTTCGCCCTCGGATCTCAGAAGCTCGGCTCTCCGCGAGATGTGGGCTTCGATGATGCCACAGGCGATCGACATGTCGGCCAACGCACGCCATCGCGCCGCGCCTTCGCGCGCGAGCAGCCGGAAGCCGCCCAGCTCGCCGTTGATGTAGTCGCAGATCGCATGGGAATCGGTCAGCAAAAAGTCCGACGTGACCAGCGCCGGGATGCGCTGAGCCGGCGTCGCTTCGACGAAGTCGGCCGGATGCGCAACCGTCCGGGTCCCCCAGCTGTGCGGCCATTTGGTCTGCACGAACTCGAAGCGATCCTCGATCCCTAGCTCCAGGATCGCGACCCGGACTCTCCTGACCCAGGGCGAGGCAGGCGTAACGAAGAGGCGCACGACAGTTCTCCGGCTACGGCAAGATGGACAAGTCCAATGCCCCGAGTCGGTCGCGGTCGGCAACCACCTCGATCGCCGCGATCCTGTCGCCGGCGAAGGTCAGGTTGAGCACCAGCAGCAGGCGGCCCTGCGGCGCCACGACGACGCCCAGCGCACCGTCGACCAGCGCCGGCCGAGCAGCCTGCGCCTTGCCCTTGAAGTTGGCGGCCACGGTCTCGGCGCCATGCAGCTCGGTCACGTCGCCCAGGCGCACGGCGGTGCGGTCGGCGCGTAGCACGACGTCGGGATCGAGCACGGCCAGGAGTCCTGCGATATCACCGCTGCGCGCCGCCGCCAGGAACGCATCGACGACCCTTCGCTGGCTGGCGACATCGGACGACGTCGTGGTCCCGCGCACGCGACGGCGGGCGCGGCTGGCGAGCTGGCGGGCCGCCGTCGCCGAACGGCCGACGATGGGCGCGATCTCCTCGAACGGCAGGTCGAACATGTCGTGCAGCACGAAGGCCACGCGCTCGGCCGGCGCCAGCGCTTCCAGGATGACGAGCAGCGCCAGGCCGACGGAGTCCGCCAGCTCGGCCGCGCGCTCGGGATCGGCGCTGCGCTCATGGCCCGCGATGGGCTGCGGCTCGCCCTCGAGCGGCTCCTCGCGCCGCGACTTGCGCGAGCGCAGGGTGTCGAGGCACACGCGGGCCACGACGGTGGTCAGCCATCCGGCGAGATTCTCGATGCCTGCAGACTCCGATCGGCTGAGCCGCAGCCAAGCCTCCTGCACGGCATCGTCCGCCTCGCCGGTCGAGCCCAGCATGCGGTAGGCAACCCGCTGCAGATGGTCGCGGTGTGCTTCGAACTGCTCGGCCAGCCATTTTTCTTTTTCCATCGGTCACATTCCCCGGTCGCGCTTCGTCATGCCCATGACGGCCGAGAAGCGGCCGATGTGACAAAGGAGATGATCATGCAATCACGGATGACCAACCCCGTTTTCGTCGTTCCAGAGGCGCTGAAGGCGCTCAATGCCCTGGCGGCCACGATCGCCAAGGGCGGCGTGCCCAACACCACCTTCGAGCTGGTGCGGCTGCGCGCCAGCCAGATCAACGGCTGCAGCCTCTGTGTCGAGATGCATGCCCGCGACCTCCGCAAGGCTGGCGAGAAGGACGACCGCCTGTTCGCCGTCGCCGCCTGGCGCGAGGCCCCCTACTTCACCGATGCCGAGCGCGCGGCGCTGGCGCTGACCGAAGCGGCAACGCGCCTGCCCGACCGCAGCGATTCGGTGCCCGACGACGTCTGGAACGAGGCCGCCAAGCACTACGACGAGAAGGCGCTGGCCGACCTCGTCCTCAACATCGCCCTGATCAACTTCTGGAACCGGGTGAACGTCACGGTTCGCCAGGTGTCGGGGGTGCTGCCCAAGGCGGCGTAGCTTTCCTCCCCGGCTTCGCTGGAGAGGAGCGCGGGTGTGCACGAACGTTCGTGCGCATGCTTTCCCATGCAGTTGTGGATCGCCTGAGGCGGCATACAACAAATGCGAGCAACGCGATCTTATGTTCGTTTTCCACCTAATGCATCGACAGCAAAAGGCGGAATTCGCCGGATCGCACGAGGGAGTCGTGGTTGCGGGGGGGGTTTTAAACAAAAGACCCGG
>JAEZHS010000659.1 GCA_023436825.1 Pseudomonadota bacterium
GAATACGCCCGCGTGCACGGCACCCGCGGCGCCACGACCCTGTTGAAGTCGAACATCAGGCTCGCCGGCAAGGGAGTCGTGACCCTGTCGTTCAAGGCCAAGGGCGGCAAGGTCGTCACCAAGCACGTGCTCAGCCCGCGCCTGCACGCCGCCATGGCGCGTCTGATGGAACTACCAGGCCGGCGCCTGTTCCAGTACCGGGAAGCCGACACGGTGCGGCCGGTGCGGGCCGCCGAGGTCAACGCCTTCCTCCAGGAAGTGGCCGGCCGGCGGATCTCGCTCAAGGACTTCCGCACGCTGGTTGCTTCGGCGGCGGCCTTGAAGGCGCTCGCCGCGACCGAGCCGGCCGGCAGCGAGCGCCAGCGCCGGCGGCAGGTGCGCAAGGCCGTAACCGAGATCGCCGAGGAACTCGCCAACACGCCGACCGTGTGCCGTACCTCGTATGTGCACGATGCAGTGATCGCCGCCTTCGAGGCGGGCGCGCTGAAGCGTCCGCGACTGAGGAAAGCAAGGTCGCCGACAAGCCAGGCCGAGTTGCTGGCGCGCATCGTGGCCAGGCATGCCGGCTGACGTCGTGGCCGCGGCGGCGGCCCCATTTGGCACGCCGCCACGCCAGGGTAGGTTGGCCGTGTGATCGACAAGCTGCAATTCCTGCTGGCGCTTGCACGCGAACGTGATTTCGGGCGGCCGCCCTGATCGGCGGCGAGCAGCGCACGATGACCGCTGCGGTCGCCGCGGGCTTCACCGACGCGCTGGCGCCCTGGACGACGCATATCGGCGGCAAGGCGCTGTTCGTCCTGTCCTTCGGCATCATCCTGTCGATGTATGGCGGCGGCTTCTCGACGGTGCCGGCCTATCTTGCCGACATCCTCGGTACGCAGTTCGTCGGCGCCATCCACGGCCGGCTGCTGATCGCGTGGTCGACCGTCGGCATCGTGGGACCAATGGTCTTGAACTATGTCCGCGAGGCGCAGCTCGATGCGGGCGTGCCGCGCGAGCTCGTCTACGACTTCACCATGTACATCCTGGCCGGGATGCTGGTGGTGGGCTTCCTGTGCAACTTCCTGGTTCGCCCGCTCGCCGCACACTGGTTCATGAAGCCGGAGGAGGTGGCGGCGCTGCAGGCACGCTCGCAGATCGCCACCATCGTCACTCCCGGCTGGATGGGTATCGGCCGGTGGCAGATCAACGCCACCTCGATCCTGGCGTGGCTCGCCGTAGGTATTCCCATTGCCTGGGGCGTCTGGATCACGTTGAAGAGCGCCTTCGTGCTCTTCAAGTAGGAGTCGGGGAGTCCTGGCGGAGAGGGGGCTCGCCGGTGGTCCGGCGGGCCCCTCTTTTGCCTGGAGAATGCCCGTTGAATCAGGCGCTTACGCTATCTTCCCTTTGTCATCCACAGGGCCTAAGATGCCTCGCTTTCCCGCCTTTTAGGGCATCTTGGAAAGCACATGCGGCACATCAGACTGAACACCCACCCCTCCCAGGGCGGCCAGGCGGCTCCCCCGGTGATCTGGGGTGCACGCGATCCGAAGATTCGCGGGCCCGTCGTGGGCACCGTGGGAGATTCCGCCAAGCGCAACGCCATCGGCGTGCATTCCGGGTCCTATGGCATCTACCGGGCGCTCGCCATCGCGGCGCAGGAGCTGAAGCCCGGCCATCGACCCGACTTCACCAACACCTCGCCGGCCGAGCCGATCGGTCCGTTCGAGAGCTGGTTCGATCCCAAGAAGATCGTGTCGCTCGACCCGTGGGGCCACATGGTGGCCGAGGTGTTCGCCGACAAGCTCGCCGCCGGCTGGGACATCCGTCCGACCATCGCCGTCACCAAGGCGCATGTGCACATGCCCGAGATCAGGGATGCGATCGCGGCCGGCAGGCTGAAGCCCGACAACGACATCCTGATGCCGAGCGGCGACGTACGCGTGACCAAGGCTGCGGTCGAGCCGGTGTGGTGGCTGCCCGGAATCGCCGAGCGTTTCGGCGTCAAGGAAGCGGACCTTCGCCGTACGCTGTTCGAGCACACCGGCGGCATGTACACCGAGCTGGTGACTCGGCCCGACCTCGAGCTGTTCCTGCCGCCGATCGGCGGCGCCACGATCTACTTCTTCGGTGACGTGCAGCAGCTCGGCAAGCCCGAGACGAAGATCGCATGCCGGCTCCATGACGAGTGCAACGGCTCGGACGTGTTCGGCTCGGACATCTGCACCTGCCGGCCGTATCTCGCGCACGGCATCGAGATCTGCATCGACATGGCGCAGAAGGGCGGCGTCGGCGTCGTCATCTACAATCGCAAGGAAGGCCGCGCGCTGGGCGAGGTCACCAAGTTCCTGGTCTACAACGCACGCAAGCGCCAGCCCGGCGGCGATTCGGCAGCGCAATACTTCAATCGCACGGAGTGCGTGGCGGGCGTGCAGGACATGCGCTTCCAGGAGCTGATGCCCGATCTGTTCCATTGGCTGGGCATCGCCCGCATCGACCGCTTTGCCTCGATGAGCAACATGAAGTCGGACGCGCTGCGCGAGCAGGGCATCGAGGTGGTCGAGCAGGTGCCGATCCCCGATGAGCTGATTCCCGCCGACGCCCAGGTCGAGATGGATGCCAAGAAGGCTGCCGGCTACTTCACGGTGAACAAGCCGGAGACGATCGAGCTCGCCAAGGCCAAGGGGCGGGGTCTCGATGAGTGACGCTGGGGGCGCGCCACTCCAGTGGCGCGTCATGGCCTTCCGGACCGCGGGCCTCTGGCCCGCTCATGAGGGCGCGGGGACGCGCGCGGTCCAGAAG
>JAEZHS010000713.1 GCA_023436825.1 Pseudomonadota bacterium
TTAAGAGACTGGTTCGAGGCCGCCGAGTAGGCGGTCGGGCCTATCACGCACCTGGTGATCTGCGCCGGCTTCGGGCTCAACTCACGCGTGGCGGAATTCGACGCCGCCACCCTGGAGAGACTGTTCACCGTGAACACGGTCGGCCTGATGCTGTGCTGCCGCGAAGCGGCGCGCCGCATGTCGATCAAGCGCGGCGGCAAAGGGGGTGTCGTGGTCAACGTCTCGTCGATGGCCGGCACCATCGGCGGCCGGCCAGGCGCGTCAGCCTATGCCGCGAGCAAGGCCGCCGTCGACTCCTTCACCATGGGCTTCGCCAAGGACGTGGCGCTCGAGGGCATCCGCGCCGTGTCGCTCAGGCCCGGCATGATCGAGACCGAGATGACGGAAAAGACGCTGTCCGACCGCGAGACGCGCGAGGCGATCGAATCGACCATCGCCATGGGCCGCGTCGGCCAGCCAGAGGAGATCGCCAACGCCATTGTCTGGCTCTTGTCCGAGGAAGCGAGCTTCATCTCCGGCGTGACGCTCGATGCGTCCGGCGGCGGCTTCGTGTTCGGGAAGAGATGATCGCCCGTCATCCCGACCGGAGCGCGAAGCGCGAAGTGGAGGGACCTCGCCATGCGACCGGCGACTGCGAAGAGAAGGTCCCTCCACTTCGCTTCGCTCCGGTCGGGATGACGGCGGGGTCTTAGTTCCTGGTCTTGTCGACCAGCGCCTTTTCCTTGATCCACGGCATCATGGCGCGGAGCTTGACGCCGATCTCCTCGATCGGGTGCTCCGACATCCGCTTGCGCATCGCCTTGAAGGAGGCCTGGTTGACCTTGTTCTCCAGCATCCAGTCGCGTGCGAAGCGGCCCGACTGGATGTCGGCCAGCACGCGCTTCATCTCGGCCTTGGTCTCGGCGGTGACGATGCGCGGGCCGGACACGTACTCACCGTATTCGGCGGTGTTGGAGATCGAGTAGTTCATGTTGGCGATGCCGCCCTCGAAGATGAGGTCGACGATCAGCTTCACCTCGTGCAGGCACTCGAAATACGCCATCTCCGGCGCATAGCCCGCCTCGACCAGCGTCTCGTAGCCGGCCTTGATCAGCTCCACCAGGCCGCCGCACAACACCACCTGCTCGCCGAACAGGTCGGTCTCGCACTCTTCCTTGAAGGTGGTCTCGATGGTGCCGGCGCGGCCACCGCCGATCGCCGACGAATAGCTGAGCCCGATCTCCAGCGCATTGCCCGACGCGTTCTGCGCCACCGCCACCAGGCAGGGCACGCCGCCGCCGCGCAGGTATTCCGAGCGCACGGTATGGCCCGGGCCCTTGGGCGCGATCATGAACACGTCGATGTCGGCGCGCGGCGTGATCAGGTTGAAGTGCACGTTGAGCCCGTGCGCGAAAGCGAGCGCCGAGCCTGGGCGCATGTTGGGCGCGAGATCGGCGTTGTAGATGTCGGACTGCAGCTCGTCCGGCGTCAGCACCATGACGATGTCGGCCCACTTGGCGCCGTCGGCCGGGCTCATCACCGTGAAGCCCGCGCCTTCGGCCTTCTTGATCGTGGCGGAGCCGGGCTTCAGCGCGATGCGCACGTCCTTGACGCCCGAATCGCGCAGGTTCATCGCATGGGCGTGGCCCTGGCTGCCGTACCCGACGACCAGGACCTTCTTGCCCTTGATCAGGTTCACATCGGCATCGCGATCGTAATAGACACGCATGGGGCCAATTCCTCCTGGCAGTGTGCGTCCGGCCTTTGAACGGGGCTTACTAGACAACCCGGCCTGCAAAGGCCAGTCTGGAATCCGCTTCCCACGCATGACCGCTCTTCGTTCCCCGCTGCTCGCCGCAGCCGCCGCACTGTCCCTGGCCGGATGTTGGTACAGCTCCTCGGTATCCGGCAGCCGCGACGGCACCGCCACGATGCGGGCGATCGACGCCGCCAACGCCACCACGACGCCGCAGCAGGCCCAGGCCTTCATCAGCGGCAAGACCTGGCGCAGCATCGAATCCAGTTCCGGCCAGCACATCCACTACTCGGCGCCGGACGGCCGGGATTTCGCCTGGTTTCGCGGCGAAGAGCGCATCCTGTCCGGCGAATGGCGGATCGAGACCGCAACCGACAGGAAAGGCCAGGCGGTCACGCGGTTTTGCCTGCGCTATCCGGCAGAGGCCGTCCACCCCATAGCCAAGACCTCGGGCGACCAGTGGTACTGCCGCGCCGCCGGCTCGGTCTTCCATTGGATCCCCGAACGGGCCAACGGCGACGTGCTCGGCTTGGCGGGCCGCACGCAGGCGCCATTTGCGTTGACCTTGAGCAACCTCACGATCGCGCAGCTCGAGGTGCGCGCCAATCCCCCAGCCAATCGCTAGACAAGCCGGTCGGGACGCGGCAGCGTCCCTCCATGCATCGTTCGCGTCTCTTCACGACCTTCATCATCGCCGCCTCCATCCTGGCCGCCTGCTCCAACCCCGATCCGGCCGCGCCTGTCGGCCCCGCGGTGCCGATGCCGCAGATTCAGGCCGCCATCGACAATTCCACGCCCGACGCCGCCCAGCGCGGCATGGCCAACAAGACCTGGCTGTGGGCCGGCAACGGGCCGGCGCAGATCCACTATTCGACGGCTGACGGCCGCGACTTCGCCTGGGTGGTCGGCCAGCGCCGCATCTTCGCCGGCGAATGGCAGGTCAACACCGCGCCCGGCGCCAACGGCCAGTCGATCGTCCAGATCTGCCTGCGCTATCCCGGCGTGCGCCTGTCGGGCCTCAGCCCCGACTGGAACTGCCGCCCGGCCGGCGAGATGTTCTACCAGATGGCCGAGCGCGAGGCGGGCGACCCGCTGCGCATCAACGGCCGCACCACCGCGCTGTTCGTGCTCGAGAAGACGCCGGCCAATCTGGCCGAGGTGCAGGCGCGCGTCAGGAACTAGATCAGCACGTGCACGATAGTGAGGCCGCCAAGCAGGCCGAACGTCATGACCATGACGGTGAGAAAGCCGATCGCCATGACGAGAACCGCGAACAGCGGAACGAGCAGCATGCCCAAAGCTCCGACCACGAGGCTGCGCAGCGGGTGAGCCGCGAGGGTGGCGAGGTCGAGGGTGCGCCCGCCGCGCGCGCTGGCGCCCATGGCGCTGAGGCGGGCCAGGCGCTCGCTCGTGGGCGGCGTCAGGGCCAGCGCCAGGCTACGCCGGTCGGTGACGGCACGACGAGACGTCGTCGGTGCGGCGATGAACAGATAGGCAAATGATTCGCCGCCGGGCGGCGGATCCGCCGCCCCGATCTTTTCCAGAGCCTGAGCGAAGGCTTCCGGATTACGTGCGAGCTTCACGGTGCGGGCGTCGGTCCAATAGCAGCGATTGCGCCAGAGCAACGCCATGGGCGGTCCCAGGAACAACGCCGTCCAGAGGAACAGGATGAGCTTGTAGAAGATCGCGACCAGATAGAAGGGCAGCAAGAGGAGCCGCACCGCCTTGGCCACGAGCACGGGCGCATGGCCGGCGATCTTGTCGAGGTCGGGAATCGCATCGGCTTCGAGGCCCTCTTCCAGGCCCTCGCCAAGACGCCCCAGGGCGTCGGCGCCCATGCGTCGGGTCACCGAGACGAGCAGGAGCCCGCCCAGGGTGCGCCACGCCGACCAGCGCAGGGGCAGATCGAGCACGGTGAGGAAAAATCCCAGCGTGCGGAACACTGCCATGATGGCTGTCGCAGCGTGCAGATCCCCGGCTCCAATCGTGGAGACCAGGCGCGCGGCGACGGCCTCGGTTTCGCTGCGATCCAGGCCGTCGAGCATGCCACGCGTGAAGATCACGACTCCCTTGTCAGGCGATCCCAGAGCTGCCGCGTTGACCGTCGGTGTGTCGATCAAGAAGAGCGATGGGGTGGGCGCACCGGCGCCGATCGCCACCTCCGCCACGATGTTGGCGAGTTGCCGTTCCTCGAAATCGTCGAGGTTTGCGGGTCTTGCCTTCAGGCGCGCGATCAGGTCGTCGCTGCTGCCCCGGCCAAAGAGATGGCGCAGCCAGAGCCAGACAATGATTCCCGCGAGCAAAGCGGGAACTGCGGCAGGCGCCAACCCGACCAACGGCCCCGCCAAGAGCGCGAGGTCCCCCGGACCGTTGACTCGATCGAGAGCCTGCGACAGGCGATCGAAGGTGGCGAGCTGCCTGCCGGCGAAATCGTGGATCAACGAGATGCCGCCGAGAGCCAGGGACTCGAACAAGCCGAGGGCGGCCGCGAGCTTCAGGAGGCCACCCACGGCCAGCAACACGAGGGGCGTGACGATCGTGCTCAGCACCAGGCCCACACCCGCCGAAACCAGCGCGCAGATGCTCGCGACCATCCAGGCCGCGCGGCGTCGCCGGATGAGTTCGTCGTAGAAGGTGGTCCGTCGCGTCGATGGCGGTGTTTCGCTCACGGCCGGGACACCGGACCTAACGGTCGGACAGAATCAACCGCACGCCGAGCACCGCCAGCACGCCGCCCATGACGCGATCGAGCCAGGCCTTGGCGCGGCGGTAGAAGGCGCGCGCCGGGCCGCCCGAGAACAAGAGCGCCAGTAGGGCGAACCAGCAGAATTCGTTGATTGCCACGATCGCCAGCACCGCGCCGTCCATCCAGCCGGGCGTGTTCTGGGGCAGCACCGACAGGAAGATGCTGCCGAAGAACACCATGATCTTGGGATTGCTGAGCTGCAGCAGCAGGGCGCGCATGAAACCCTGCCAGCCGGTCGTGTGCGCCGTGCGGTCCACCGCGATCTCGGGCAGGGGATCGCGGGCATGGCGCCAGATCATGACGGCGAGATAGATCAGGAACAGCGCGCCGCCGATGCGGAAGGCGACGTACAGCCATTCGAACTTGGCGAACAACGCCTGCAGGCCGTAGAGCGCCGCCGCGGCCCAGGTGAGCGCCCCCACCATCATGGCGAACGCCGCCAGCAGTCCGCCGCGCCGGCCGGCGACCGCCGACGTCTGGATCACCAGCACCGTCGAGGGTCCGGGGCTCGCCACCGCCAGCAGATGGACAACGGCGAGGCCCAGCAGGGCGACGGCGTATTCCATCATCGCTGGGGGCACGCCACTCCCGTGGCGCGTCTTCTCATGCTCTTCCGGACCGCGCGCATCCTTGCGCGCTCACGAATCATGGGCGTAGGGAGCTGAAACGACCTTCGGTCGATTCGGCGTGGAAGCTCGCGGTCCGGAAGACCATGACGCGCCACTGGAGTGGCGCGCCCCCGGCAAAGACATCACAGCGCCTCGCCGCCGCGCGACATGGCGACGATGCCGGTGCGACCGACATCGACCAGGCCGAGCCCCTCCATCAGGCCGATGAAGGTCTGGACCTTGTCGGAGTTGCCGGTGACCTCGAAGACGAAGGAATCCATCTTGGCGTCGATCACCTTGGCGCGGAACACGTCGGCGAGACGCAGCGCCTCGACACGCTTGTCGCCGCTGCTCTTGACCTTCACCAGGGCGAGCTCGCGCTCGATATGCGGGCCCTCGACCGTGAGGTCACGCACTTTGTGCACGGGCACCAGCCGGTCGAGCTGGGCCTTGATCTGCTCGATCACCATGGGCGTTCCGGTCGTCACGATGGTGATGCGCGAGAGGTTCGCCTTGGCGTCGGTCTCGGCGACGGTCAGGCTCTCGATGTTGTAGCCGCGGCCCGAGAACAGGCCGACCACGCGCGCCAGGATGCCGGGCTCGTTGTCGACCAGCACCGAGATGGTGTGGCTGGACGTCATCATGGGGGCGTTCACACCAGCACCATGCCTTCCTCCGACACCGGCTTGGCGGCACGGTCGTCGGGACCCAGCAGCATGTCGTAGTGGGCCGCCCCCGACGGGATCATCGGGAAGCAGTTCTCGGCCTTGTCGACCAGAACGTCGACGATGACGGGCTGGTTGATGGCGATCATCTGCTTGATCGTGTCGTCGAGCTTGGCCGGCTCGTGGCAACGCAGGCCCACCGCACCGAACGCCTCGGCGAGCTTCACGAAGTCGGGCAGCGATTCCATGTAGCTCTCGGAATAGCGGCCGCCGTGCAGCAGCTCCTGCCACTGGCGCACCATGCCCATGTACTGGTTGTTCAGGATGAAGATCTTCACCGGCAGCCGGTACTGCGCCACCGTCGACAGCTCCTGGATGTTCATCATGATCGAGGCTTCGCCCGCCACGTCGATGACCAGCGACTCGGGGTGGGCGATCTGCACGCCCATCGCCGCCGGGAAGCCGTAGCCCATGGTGCCGAGCCCGCCCGAGGTCATCCAGCGGTTGGGCTGCTCGAACTTCAGGAACTGCGCCGCCCACATCTGGTGCTGGCCCACTTCGGTGGTGATGTAGTGGTCGCGGTCCTTGATGTGATGATAGAGGCGCTCCAGCGCGTACTGCGGCTTGATCGTCTCCTTGTCGGCCTTGTAGGCGAGGCAGTTGCGCGCCCGCCACTTGTCGATCTCGGCCCACCACGCCTTCAGCGCCTTGTGGTCGACCTTGGGCTGCCTGGCCTTCCACACGCGGATCATGTCCTCCAGCACGTGGCCGGCATCGCCCACGATCGGCAGATCGACGCGCACGTTCTTGTTGATGGAGCTGGGATCGATGTCGACGTGGATCTTCTTCGACTTGGGCGAGAACTCGGCGAGCTTGCCGGTGATGCGATCGTCGAAGCGCGCGCCGATGTTGATCATGACGTCGCAGTGATACATCGCCAGATTGGCTTCGTAGGTGCCGTGCATGCCCAGCATGCCGAGGAACTGCTTGTCGCTCGCCGGGAAGGTGCCGAGCCCCATCAGCGTATTGGTGATGGGATAGCCCGTCATGTGCACGAACTGCGTGAGCAGCTTCGAGGCCTTCGGGCCGGCGTTCACGATACCGCCGCCGGCATAGAAGATCGGCCGCTTGGCGCCGGCGATCAGCTCGATCGCCTCCTCGACCTTCTTGAGCTCGGGCTTCACCTGCGGACGATAGCTCTTGTGCTGCACCGGCTTCTTGGGCGCCACGTAGTCGTGCTTGTTCATCAGCACGTCCTTGGGCAGGTCGATGACGACCGGCCCCGGGCGGCCCGATCGGGCGACATAAAACGCCTCGTGGACGGTGCGCGCCAGATCGCCGACCGCCTTCACCAGGTAATTGTGCTTGGTGCAGGGCCGCGTGATGCCGGTCGTGTCGGCTTCCTGGAACGCGTCGTTACCGATCAGATGAGTCGGCACCTGGCCGGTCAGGCAGACGA
>JAEZHS010000731.1 GCA_023436825.1 Pseudomonadota bacterium
GGCTTGGCCGCCGACGCGCTGACCTTCGACATGGCGGACCGGCCGGCCATGCGCCAGGCGGTGGCAAGTGCGGGTCCGATCGACATCCTGGTCCACAATGTCGGCGAGCGCGATCGCCGGCCGTTCGCCGAGATCGAGCCCGAGGATTTTGCCCGCCTGGTCGACGTCGACCTCGTGGCGGCACATGCGCTGGTCAAGCTGGTGGTGCCCGGCATGATCGAGCGCGGCTGGGGGCGTCTGATCCTGGTGACCTCGATCGTGGCCGACCTCGCGACACCCGGCGCCTCGTCCTACACGACGGCCAAGGGCGGCCTGTCGGCGCTGGCGCGCGCCCTCGCCTGCGAACTCGGGGCCAGCGGCGTCACGTCCAACGCCCTGTCGCCCGGCTTCTTCGGCACCGAGACCAACGCCCAGCTGATGGCCTCGCCGGCCGGCGAGCGCCAGCGCCTGCGCTGCCCGGCCAAGCGCTGGGCCAAGCCGCACGAGATCGCGGGCGCCGCCCTGTTCCTCGCCTCGCCGGCAGCATCCTACGTCAACGGCCATACGCTCACCGTCGATGGCGGCGTGTCGGCGACGTACATGGCCTGAGCATGGACAATCGGTTGTTTGCCGGCAGCATCGCCGCTGCCATGGCGTTCCTCGCCGCCGTCCCAGTGCTGGCCGCATCACCTGACGCGCCGGCTGCCGACGGTCGCCAACTTGGGTTGATCTGGGTTCTGCCGTTCGTCGGCATCCTGCTGTCCATTGCTGTCATGCCGCTCGCGGTTCCGTCGTTCTGGCACCATCATTTCGGGAAGGTATCGGCGGCATGGGCGGTCCTGGTCGTCGGGCCGTTCGCAGCCATCTACGGGGTGCCGACGGCGGCCTACGAGATCATCCACCTGCTGTTGCTCGACTACATCCCGTTCATCGTCCTGCTGCTGGCCCTGTTCACTGTAACTGGCGGGATCCATATCGGGGGCAACCTGCACGGCTCGCCGTCAATGAACACGGCTCTGCTGGCGCTCGGCACCGTGCTCGCCGGATGGATGGGGACGACCGGCGCATCGATGCTCCTGATCAGAACCGTCATCCGCGCCAATGACGATCGCAAGCACAAGGTCCATGTCTTCGTATTCTTCATCTTCCTGGTGTCGAACATCGGAGGAGCGCTGACGCCCCTCGGCGACCCGCCGCTCTTTCTGGGTTTCCTGAAGGGCGTCGACTTCTTCTGGACGACAACACACCTGTTCAGCGAGATGCTGGTGTGCGTCCTCGTACTGCTCGGACTGTTCTGGGCGATCGACAGCTACTGGTACGGGAAGGAAGGCCATCTCAAGCGCGATCCCACGCCCGACTCGCCGATACGCATCCGGGGCGGTGTCAACATCATCCTGCTCGTCGCAATCGTCGGTATCGTCCTGATGAGCGGCACTTGGCGACCGGGCATCCAGTTCACGATCTTCCACGTCGCCCTCGAGCTTCAGAATGTCGTGCGCGATCTTGGCCTGATCGGCATGTGCATCCTGTCGCTCGCACTGACGCAGCGCAACCTCCGTGTCGAGAACGGCTTCGCCTGGGGACCGATGGCCGAGGTCGCCAAGCTGTTCGCCGGCATCTTCATCACCATCGCGCCGGCCATCGCCATCCTCAAGGCCGGCAGCGACGGCGCGCTCGCGCCGCTGGTGGCCCTGGTCAATGGACCGGACGGACAGCCCAACAATGTCTGGTATTTCTGGCTGACCGGACTCCTGTCGAGCTTCCTCGACAATGCACCGACCTATCTGGTGTTCTTCAACCTCGCCGGCGGTGACGCCGCGAAGCTGATGGGATCGCTGGCCCTCACGCTCGCTGCGATCTCGGCCGGCGCGGTGTTCATGGGCGCCAATACCTATATCGGCAACGCGCCCAACTTCATGGTGAAGTCGGTCGTCGAGGAGTCGGGCATCCGCATGCCCAGCTTCTTCGGCTACATGGCATGGTCCTGCGTCATCCTCTTGCCGCTGTTCGCCCTCATCACCGTGATGTTCTTTCGCTGACGGGCGCCGCCATGGCATGCGGTGTCAATTCGACGCCGCCGGCAACCATCTGCAAAGTCGTGGGTTTTGTACACTCATCGTCGAAAGGCACGAATGCGCTTCTCCCCATTGCCGGCAATTGCGGTCGCCATCGCTGTGATGGCTGGCGCGCCCGCATTCGGACAACTGAGTTCGCGCGGCCTTTCGACATATCCGGGGCCGGGCACTGCCACCCATGCGCCGCAGGGGCCGGATCATGACTTCGCCATGGCGGCCGCCGTCTTCGCGAAGTTCTCCGTCGTTTCGGGTCGCCTGGCGACGATGGAAGCCCAGGACGGCCGACTGAGGGAGCTCGCCGAGGTCATGGCGAAAGACTACACGGCCGCACTCGGGCGCCTGCGGACAGTGGCCGGCACCGCCGACATTGCCCTGCCGGCCGCGATCGGGCCGAACGAGATGTATCGAACAAGGATCGCGGCTGTCCGGAGCCGCAAAGGCGCCGCCTTCGACCGCGCCTATTGCCTGGAGCAGACCGAAGCGCTTCGGGAAGCCGAGGCCATGCTGCAGTCCTATGCAGCGATGGGCGGCAATGGCCAACTCAGACGATGGGCGACCAGGACGATCAGCCTGGTGCAACAGCACCAACGGCGCCTGCAGCAGATCATGACCGGCGACGGCAGCTCCTGAAGCGCGACACCATGGAACCCACTTGGACGTTCAGGCGCTCGCCCCGAACGCTTCCGCGATTGTCCGCACCGCCTGCTCGGCCTCGGCCCGGTCGGGTGCCTCGTTGGTGTCGTCGTAGCCCTGCCGTTCGCCCCCGGCGAAGGACTGCACGACCAGCCCGTCGCGGCGCGGCACGGTGAGCACGCCGCGATAGACGAGCCCATAGCGCACCTCGGGTTGCGGGATCAGTCGCGCGATCTGTCCCCGCACGGGCACCAGGGTCTCGTCCCGCCACAGCGCCCGCGCACCGTAGCCCGTACAGTTGATGACCACCTTCTGGCGAAGGGCCGCGATCTGCGAAGGCGCACGGAAGTCGGCCCGCCGGAACTGGCCGCCGGCAATGAAGAAGTCGTTCAGCAGCGTGTGGCCGTAATCGGCGATGTTGAACACCATGATCTCGCTGCGGCCGACGGCTGTCGCCTTGAACGGCGTCGCATCGGCCGGCACGGGGCTCCATCGCGGGGTCAGGTCACGGATCGACCGGGCATAGCTTGCGAACACCGGGGGCGGCGTGGCGCTGCTGGTGCTCGGGTCCTCGCTTCGGCTGGAGCTCGATGAACCGCCGGAGACGGAGTACTGGTCGATCCATTCCACCGGCGTACCTGGCAGGCCGAGATAGTCGCGATGCCGCTTGAAGGAGGTGCGCGCCATCTCCTCCCACGCGGCAGCGAAGCCAGGTGCCGCGGCATTGACCAGCGCAATGCGCGAATCGGGTGTCCACTCGCCGGTGGCCCGAGCCGACGTCGTCTCCGGCAGCTGCTCTCGGGCATAGATCGTCACGCGCGCGCCGGCGCGCTGCGCCAGGATCGCCGAAGTGAGCCCGAGCGCGCCGCAGCCGATCACCGCGACCTCGGCGGGGCTGACCTGCATGGCGAGCCGCACCGCGCGTGCGCTGGACCCCCAGGACAGCGACCAGCCGCTGCCGCCATGGCCGTAATTGTGCACCACCAGCGTGTCGCCCAGCCGTTCGGGCTCCACGCGCGGGCCGGCGGGGCGGAACGGACGCAGGCAGACGGCGATGTCGAAGATGCGGTCGGTGCGGGCACGGATGGGCGCCAGCGCTGGCTCGATCGACGAGTCGGGCTTGGTCGCGCAGCCCGCGAGCGCCACGGCAAGCGACGTCTGCAGCAATCCGCGACGGCCCATGCGCGCTGTCTGGTCCAACATCGCCCTCCTGGCATCCGAGCTTCCGGCTGCGTAGTCTGCCCGAATGAGAAGAGCAGGTCTTGTATTGCTGTCGATGGTCCTCGCGGGACAGGCGCACGGCCAGGCGGCCAACGCGCCGGCTGCTGCCGCGTTGACCTGCGGCACCTTGAAGGGCGAGTCCTCGCGCACGGCTTCGGCGTCACAATGGACGGTCTCCGGGCCGTCGGGAAAAACCACGGAAACCGGCACCCTGCGCAGCGGCCCGCGCTTCGAATGCCTCGACGGCGCCGTGCTGGTGATGGAGTTCACATCGTCGGCCGGGCACTCTGTCTTCGAGGCCTATTTCCCGGACGGGACCAACATCGCCTACGGCCGCCAGCAGATCGACCGCCGCGGCGGCCGCGTCGTCCTGCCCGTTCAGGCGAAAAAGCGAATCGCGGCACCCTATCGCGCTGCGTTCGACTATCACTGCAAGCTCAACATGCCGGCAGATCCCATCGAGCCCGCCGCTCGAGCGGACTGCATCTTCTAGTTCGAGGCGCACGATGCGTCGTCCTGACAAGGGCCGCGGGCCAGCTTCGGCGTCCAGACTGTTGCAGAGCTGGCCAACCAGGGATCGACGCAAGGTATCGATGCTGCCTAAGCGCAAGCCGCTTCAGGCCACCCAGCTGCAAGGCGATGAAGCCGTCGAAGCCATTTGTGCCGTGATCCGCCGCATCCCTTTGGGCTGGGTTGCGACCTATGGCCAGGTCGCCGCGATGGCCGGACTGCCGAGGCGTGCCCGCCTTGTCGGCCGCGTCCTTCAGCATCTCGACCCGGCAACCAAGATCCCCTGGCACCGCGTCGTCAACGCCAAGGGCGAGGTGTCCTATAGCCTCTCCCGCAACGGCGGCGACGTCCTGCAGCGGCGTCTGCTGGAAAAGGAAGGCCTCGAATTCGACGACAACAACCGACTGGACCTGGAACGATGCCGCTGGCTCGATTGAAAGGCACGCTATTCGGCAACCAGCGACCGCTGCATCAGGACCGTATCGACCCACCGCCCATGCTTGTAGCCGACGAACTGCAGGACACCGATAAGACGAAAGCCGCAACTGCGGTGCAGCGTGATGGAGCCGTGATTCTCTCGGTTGCCGATCACCGCCAGCATCTGTCGCCAGGGACCTGACTGGCAACGGTCGATCAGCTCGAGCAGCAACGTCTTGCCGATGCCTCGGCCGGCCAGCCCGTCCCGGACGTAGACCGAGTTCTCGATCGTGTAGCGGTAGGCGGCGCGTGGACGGTACGACGTCGCATAGCTGTAACCGACGACGCGGCCCTCGATCTCGGCCGCGATGTAGGGCAGGCCGAGCTCGCGGACCTTGGACCAGCGCGTTCGTATCTCCTCGACCGACGGTGGCTCCTCCTCGAACGACGCAAGGCTGTGCAGCACATGGTGGCCGTAGATCGCCTGGACTGCCGGCAGGTCCCGCTCCGTGGCCTCGCGCACGATGACAGCGGACATGCGCGTCAGACCCCGCGACCGATGGCGCTGGCGACGAGCAGCATCGTATCGTTCCCGGGTTGCCGTCGCGGCTCGCCGCGGATGGCGTCAGCGCGGGAAATGCCGATGTCGCTCAGCAGGCGATCGTCAAGGGCGCGCAGGTCGTCGAGCTGGCGCCAACGGGACCACGGAGAGGCGCCGAGATAGAGGGCAATCTCACGGAGCAGCAAAGGAAGCGAAAAACCCGTCGTACGCATGACAGGCAAATTGCGCGCACCACCCACCTCGCAACAGAGCCGGCGGCTTATGCAAAGCATAAGCGGTGCTTGCAACGATTTCAGTCCCCGGCAGAAGTCCTGCGTTTCTTGCGTGAGAAAGCCGACGACGCCCGACGCAAGGCGGCGACGGTCTCGCGCAGGCCACGATGCAGCGGCTTGTCGCGGCGCATGACGACGCCGAGGTTGCGCGTGAGCCGTGGCGAGAGCGACTGGATACGCAGCTTGGGCGAGCGGTGGGGCGTATCGACCGCCATCCGCGGGACGAGGCCGCAGCCCAGGCCTGCCAGCACCAGCTCCTTCATGGCCTCGACGCTGCCGATCTCCATGGCGGGCTTGATGCGCAGGCCGGCTGCCGCGAACCAGTCGTCAAGGATGCGCCGCGTCTGAGCGCCGGGATCGTAGAGGACGATGGGATGTCGGGTCAGGACCTGCGGTGTCACGCCGCGCGGGAGGGTGTCCCCTTCCGTCGACGACAGCACGACGAATTCATCCTCGAGGAGCGGTGAGACGTCGAACATCCGGCCCGAAGCAGGCAGCGTCACCAGGCCGACGTCGAGGAGATTGTCCCCGACCTGCCGCAGGACTTCGGCGGCGTTGCCCGTGCTGACGATGATCTCGAGCTTGGGAAAGCGCTGGCGCAGGTCGCGCAGCACCGACGGCAGGAAATGGATGCAGGCGGTCGCACCCGAGCCGATGCGGACACGGCCGATCGCACCGCTGGCGTAGGGCGCCAGGCTTTCCTGCGCGGCGGCGACGGCCTCGGCGATGTGGCGCGCGTGCACGAGCAACTCACCGCCGGCCGGAGTAGGCCGGGCACGACGTCCGACGCGCTCGATCAATCGCACGCCCAGCCGCTTCTCGAGCTGACGGACCTGCAGGCTCACCGCCGGCTGGGTCAGGTCCAGCCGGTCGGCAGCGGCCGAGAAGCTGCCGCGTTCGATCACTTCGACGAAGGTGCCGAGCTGGTCGAGATTGAATCCCCTCATGGGACCAATCTAGACCCACTCGGACGTCACACCACGCGGAAGTTCTTGAACTGCCAGGGATCGTTGGTGTCGAGATCCTCGGGAAAGAGCCCGCCGCGGTCCTTGAGCGGCGTCCAGTCGCTGTACTTGCCGACGACCGGGCCGAGATAGGGCATGCAGATCTCGAGGTTGCGCTCGAAGTCCATCTCGTCGGCTTCGACGACGCCGCGATCGGGGTTTTCCAGCGCCCAGATGATGCCCGAGAGCACGGGCGCGCAGACCTGAATGGAGGTCGCGTTGTTGTAGGGCGTGAGCTCGCGCGCCTCGTGGATGTCGAGCTGCGAGCCGTACCAGTAGGCCCCCTTGGCGTGGCCCATCAACAGCACGCCGAGCTCGTCGCGGCCCTCGGTGATCTCGTCCACGATCAGGCGCTGGGTCTTCTGCTGGTGCAGGTTCTTGCCTGCGCACTCGTGCATGGACATGATCGCTTGGTCGCACGGGTGATAGGCGTAGTGCACGGTGGGCCGGTAGACCACGTGCTGGCCCTGGCGCAGCGAGTAGTAGTCGGCCATCGAGATCGATTCGTTGTGGGTGATGATGAAGCCGTGGAACGGCCCCTCGAGGGGCGTCCAGGTGCGCACGCGCGTGACCAGCCCCGGGCGGTTCAGGTAGATCGCCGCGTCGCAGCCGAACTCGTGGCGCGCGCCGTCCGGCGGCAGGCCCTTCTCGTGGGTGCCCCAGCCCATCTCGGCGGGCTGGCAGCCCTCCGACACGAAGCCGTCGATCGACCAGGTGTTGACGAACTCGCCGACCTTCTTCGGCTTCTTGGAGACCTGGGTATCGCGCTCGGCGATGTGGATCACCTTGATGCCGAGGTCGCGCGCGAGCTCGCCCCAGCCCTCGCGGCTGGTCGGCCGCACGACACCCATGCCGGTGTCCTTGGCGAGGTTGACCAGGGCCTTCTTCACGAAGTGCGAGACCAGGCCCGGGTTGGCGCCGTGGGCGATCACCGCCGTCGGCCCGCCACGGTACTTCGGCACGAGCTTCAGCATGTTCTCGCGCAACGCGTAGTTGGAGCGCAGCGAGACCGACAGGTTGGGATCGGTGTAGCCGCCCGGCCAGGGCTCGATGCAGGTGTCGACGTAGAGCGCGCCCTTCTCCTGGCAGAACTCGACCAGGGCCGTCGAGGCGACCTCGACCGACAGGTTGACGACGAAGTCGCCCTTGCCGACGCGCCTGTCTAGGGTCTGGCGCAGGTTGTCCTGGGTGATGCGCTTCCTGATGAAGGTGACGCCGAACTTCTTCAGCTCCTTCAGGCCGCCGCGGTCCTCTGCCGCGATCACCGTGATCTGCTCCGGCTTGATGTCGATGTGCCGGAAGATCAGCGGCATCACGCCCTGGCCGATCGAGCCGAACCCGATCATGACCATGCGGCCCGAGAACGAAGCGTACTTCTTGTAGAGCTTCTTCTTGCCTTTGCGCGCGAGCTTCTTCGCCATTTCAGCGTACCTGCCTTGTCTAAAAGTGGTCGATAAACGGCAACGGGGCCTTTCTCAAGGCCCCGTTAAAGTCGTTCTGTTACAGAACGTAGGGCTAGATGCAAATCGCCTTGAGCGGCGCGAAGCCATTGAAGGCGACCGACGAGTACGTGGTCGTGTAGGCGCCGGTGGCCAGGATTTCGACCTTGTCACCGGGCTTCAGCGACAGCGGCAGCTTGTACTCGGTCTTCTCATAGAGGATGTCGGCCGAGTCGCAGGTCGGGCCGGCGAGCACCACCGGACCCACGCGCGTGCCGTCACGCGCCGTGCGCAGGCGGTACTTGATGCTCTCGCCCATGGTCTCTGCGAGCCCGGAGAACTTGCCGATGTCGAGGTAGACCCAGCGCTTGCGGTCGTTGACCGCCTTGCGCGAGACCAGGACCACCTCGCTCTGGATCACGCCCGCGTCGCCCACCATGGAGCGGCCCGGCTCGATGATGACCTCGGGCATGCGGTTGCCGAAGTGGCGCACCAGCGCGCGGGTCACCGCCTCGCAGTAGGCCTCGATCGGATTGACCTCGGCGCGGTAGCGCGCCGGGAAGCCGCCGCCCAGGTTGACCATGCGCAGGTCCACGCCCTCTTCGGCGAGGGCGAAGAACATCTGCGAGCCCTGGCCCAGCGCCGTGTCCCCCTGCTCGAGGTCGGTCTGCTGGCTGCCGACATGGAAGGAGATGCCGTAGGGATCGAGCCCCCACTCCTTGGCCTTGCGCAGAAGGTCCTTCGCCATCTCCGGCGCGCAGCCGAACTTCTTGCTGAGCGGCCACTCGGCGCCGCCGCAGTCGACCAGGACGCGGCAGAACACGCGCGCGCCCGGCGCCACGCGCACGAGCTTCTGCAGCTCGGCCTCGCTATCGAAGGCGAACAGGCGCACGCCCTGCTGGTAGGCCCAGGCGATGTCCTTCTCCTTCTTGATGGTGTTGCCGAACGAGACGCGATCCATCGAGACGCCGGTCGCCTGCACGAGCTCGATCTCGCCGCGGCTCGCGGTGTCGAACTTGGAGCCGAGGTTGGAGAGGCGCGACAGGATCTGCGCGGCCGGATTGGCCTTCACGGCGTAGAAGATGTGGGCCGCAGGCAGCAGTTCGCGCACGCGCCGGTAGTTGTTCTCGACCACGTCGAGGTCGATCACCAGGCACGGCGTCTCAGGCTGCTGCTCTCGGAGATAACGGAAAATACGCTCGGTCATCGCTGGGTGGTTCCCCGTCAATTCAGGTCAAAAGCTGGGTTCGGTGAAGAGGTCGAACGGGACGTACGGCGCCAAACAGGCGGCGTGCGTCAGCCGATACTCGACGGGGTCTCTATGGTCCGCTTGAGCGGACTGGCGAACGAAGCGGCCCGGTCAGAATTTACCGGGCGAATGACGGAATAGCGGGGAGCACGCCCCGCGCGGTAAGCAAACATATCAGAAGCTCCTTCCCGGACCCGGCTCGAAGCCGGCGCTGCCAAAAAGAACACTTTCCGTCGTTGCGTAACCACTATGGGC
>JAEZHS010000765.1 GCA_023436825.1 Pseudomonadota bacterium
GGGCTTGCTTGGCCTTGGCGGCATTCTCAAGGCGGTCGGCGAAGGTATCGCGGTTGTTCAATGTCACTCCTTCCTACTCTCTGCTTCGCTACTACTCTGCGGCCGCGGCGGCGGCCTGTTTCTTCGCGCGCTTGCGATCCTCGGGATGGAGGAAGCGCTTGCGCAGACGAATCGACTTCGGCGTCACCTCGACCAATTCGTCGTCCTCGATATAGGCGATCGCCTGTTCGAGCGACATGCGGCGCGGCGGGGTCAGCCGCACCGCCTCGTCCTTGCCCGCGGCGCGGATATTGGTGAGCTGCTTGCCCTTCAGTACATTGACGTCGAGATCGTTGCCGCGGCTGTGCTCACCGATCAGCATGCCCTTGTAGACCTGCACGCCCGGGTCGATGAACATCGGGCCGCGTTCCTCGAGGTTCCACAGGGCGTAGGCGACCGCGGTGCCCTCGTCGTTGGCGATCAACGCGCCGTTGCGCCGGCCGGTAATCGGACCTCGATAGGGACCGTATTCGTGGAAGATGCGGTTCATGACGCCGGTGCCGCGCGTGTCGGTCAGGAACTCGCCGTGATAGCCGATCAGACCGCGAGACGGGGCGTAGAACACCAGGCGGGTCTTGCCGGCGCCCGACGGGCGCATGTCCTGCAGCTCGCCCTTGCGCAGGGAGATCTGCTCGACCACGACGCCGGTGTAGGCGTCGTCGACATCGATCACCACTTCCTCGATCGGCTCGAGGCGCTGGCCGGTGATCGAATCATTCTGGAAGAGGACGCGCGGGCGACCGACGGCGAGCTCGAAGCCTTCACGGCGCATGGTCTCGATCAGAACGCCGAGCTGAAGCTCGCCGCGGCCGGCGACCTCATAGGAATCGGCGTTCTCGGTGTCGCTGACGCGGATGGCGACGTTGCCCTCGGCCTCGCGCATCAGGCGGGCGCGGATCATGCGGGTCGTGACCTTGTCGCCTTCCTTGCCGGCGAGCGGCGAGTCGTTCACCGAGAAGGTCATGGCGAGCGTCGGCGGATCGACCGGCTGGCCCGGCAGCGCCCATTCGACGGCGAGGTCGCAGATCGTGTCGGCCACGGTCGCGTTCTTGAAGCCCGCCACGGCCACAATGTCGCCAGCCTCGGCGCTGTCGAGCGCGACACGTTCGAGGCCCCGGAAGGCCAGCACCTTGGTGACGCGGGTCTGCTCGATCTCTCTGCCGTCGCGACTCAGCGACTTCAGGACGGTGTTGGGCTTGAGCATGCCGGAGTTGATACGCCCGGTCAGGATGCGGCCGAGGAACGGATCGGACTCCAGCGTCGTGACCAGCATGCGGAACGGCTTGTCGGCCTCGATGTGCGGCGGCGGCACATGGCGCAGGATGAGGTCGAACAGCGGCTCCATGTCCTTGTGCTCGGCCTCGAGCGACGTCGCGGCCCAGCCCTGGCGGGCAGACGCGAACAAAGTGGGAAAATCGAGCTGCTGGTCGTTGGCCTCCAACGCGGAGAACAGGTCGAACACCTCGTCGTGCACCTGATGGGGCCGCGCATCAGAGCGGTCGACCTTGTTGATCAGGACGATCGGGCGCAGGCCGAGGCGTAGTGCCTTGCCCAGCACGAACTTGGTCTGCGGCAGCGGGCCCTCGGCGGCATCGACCAGCAGGACCACGCCGTCAACCATGGAGAGGATGCGCTCGACCTCGCCGCCGAAATCGGCGTGGCCCGGCGTGTCGACGATATTGACGCGCGTGCCCTTCCAGACGACCGAGGTCGCCTTGGCGTGGATGGTGATGCCACGCTCACGCTCCAGGTCGTTGGAGTCCATGGCGCGCTCGGCGACCTGCTGGTTCTCTCGGAAGGTGCCCGACTGCTTCAAGAGGCAGTCCACCAGCGTCGTCTTGCCATGGTCGACGTGCGCGATGATCGCGACGTTGCGGATATCCATAAGAAATTGTCCGGAGGGGGTTTTCTGGGTCGCGCTTATACGCACGCTCTGTGACGGCGGCAAGGCAGGTTGAGGCGGCGTCCTGCCGCTGCCACAGTCGGGCCATGCGCAAGCGCTCGGTCACAATCGACGGCCATCGCACCTCGGTTTCCCTCGAGGATGCGTTCTGGGCCGAGCTTTCGGCCATCGCCGAGCAGCGCGGCCTGTCTCTGAACGCCCTGGTGGCCGAGATCGACCATGGCCGCAGCCCCGGCAATCTTTCCAGCGCACTGCGTCTTTTCGTGCTCGACGAGCTCAGAAAACGAACGATCAGTCCAGTTTGAAGCCTTTGCCGCGCACGAATGCGCCGAAATCGGCTCTGTCCGGCACCGAATATTGCCGCACCTTGTCTTCCGACCAGCCGTAGTCCGGGTCTTCGCCGAACTTGTCGACGTGGCGCTGCTGGGCATAGGGCTGTACGGCGCGGCGGCGCTTGTCGTAGGCCGCGACCTTCTCCTTGAGCCCGGTCTCGTCGTAGCGGTCGTGATGGACGGTGACGTCGAGCCCCAGCCGGGGGCTCATCACCCCGGCAAAGGACGGCCAGCCGACGCCCAGGCCGGCCACCGGAAAGACGTGGCCCGGCAGCCCCAAAAGGTCGGAGACCTTGCCGGCGTTGTTGCGGAGCGTGCTGATCGGGCAGGTCCCCAGCCCGACGCGGTCGGCTGCGGCGACGAAGGTTGCCAGCACGATGGCGGCATCGACCGAGGCATTGAAGAACGGATCGAGGTGGTCGTTGACGTAGGGCCGGCCACGCCAGTCGAAGGCTAGCCGCTGGCGGCGGTTGTTGCCGCAGAACACCAGGACGGCAGGCGCCGCCTTCATCCAGGGATTGCCCGGCGCCAGCTCATCGAGCACCGCGCGCTGCGCCTTGTCGGTGACGACGACGATGTCGGCCTGCTGCAGGTCGGACTTGGACGGCGCCGACAGCGCCACGGCGCAGAGCGTGTCGAGCAGCACCGGATCGACCGGCTTGTCGAGATAGCGGCGCATGACGCGGCGGTTGGCCATCTCGGCCAGGACCTCTACGCCTTGCGGCGCTTCCGTGAGCGCAGGCGCGGAACCGAACCGTGCTTTCAGCACGGACAAAAGACGATCGAGCATGGATCCTCTAACGGCCGAAGATATTGGGTATGGGCAGCGGGATGTTGGGAATGGGAGAACGTTGCTGGCCGCCACTCTGGCCTCCCCCCTGCCCTGGTATCAAGTTGCCGACGCCCGGGATGTTGCCCACGCCCGGCAAAGTGCTGGTCATGCCAGCCGGATCCCTGGCCGTGCCGCGCGTGACGCCGAGCGACGGCGAGGAGAGCGACCCGCGTGCCGTCGTGATGATGTAAGGCGCCGAGGGATCCTCTGCGATCATGAAGTTGATCGTGGTGTCGGTCGTCGACGCGGTGAGATTGGTGCGTGTCGAGATGTTGGCAGTGGCGCGGTTGCCCTGCACAGCCAAGCCCTTGTCGGTCAGCACGCCGCCCGCGATGTCGATGCGGCCTCCGATCGGGCTGTCGTGGTTGACGAAGCGATTGAGCACCAGCTGGATCGCATTCAACAGGGCGGTCGGACTGAGCCCGCGCTGGCCGACGATGCCCAGCACATTGCCGAGCGTATTGTCGATCACGCCGCCGGCCGCCCCGGCCAGGGCCCCGCCGATGAATCGCAGCGCTTCGTCGGCGCCGACAAAGATGTGGCCGCCGAGGTCGGCGCCGCCGGCCAGCGAGTTGCGGAGCTGGTCGGAGGTCGTACCGCCTGCCCGCACGGAAATGCCGGTGGCGTTCAGTCGGCCGTCGATGGTCACCTTGATGCTGCTGCCGAACTGGTTGCTGCCACGCGTGCTGCGCAGCATCTCGCCGAGCACGATGCCGGTAGCGTCGCCCTTGAGATCGACCGCGAGTGCCGGCTGGCTGGCATTGACCACGCCCGAGAAATTGAGCGAGCCGCCGTAGAGCGCGCCCTTGAAGTGCGAAATGGTGAGCACGCCATTCTTCAAGGTCGCCGCCAGGTCGGCATTGCCGATGCGCAGGGGCGGGCTGACCAGGGTCGCCGCCGCCAGCTTGAAGTTGCCGTCGATGCTGCGCAGCGGACCGGCGTCGATCTCCTTGCCCGCCGCGGGCTGGCCGCGCGGCGGGGGCCGCGGCGCCGGAGCGCCACTGCCGCCGATCTTGTCGAGATCGAGCACGTTGGCCTTGAGGTCGGCCGTGACGTGCGGCCTGGCGCCGAGCGTCGCCTCGATCGAACCGTCCAGCGTCTGGCCATTCAGCGTCAGACTGCCCTTGTACGCCGCCGACCTGGGCGCCCCCTGCGCCGCGCCGGGTAGCGCCAATGTCCCTGTCGCGCGCAGGCTCTGGCCGGCGGCATTCACCGTGAACTCACGCAGAGCGACCTGCTCCAGGCTGCCGGCCACGCCGCCCGAGGCCGCAACGGCGCCGAGCCCGGCCGGCGTGGCGCCGACGAGCTTCAGGACGCGGTCCATGTCCGGCGCCTCGAAATTGAAGGCGATGTCGGGGCGGGGCTGCGGCGCGCTGTAGTTGGCGACGGCGCCGCGAACGGCCAGCCGCGCGCCGGCGAGGTTGGAGACCTTGACGTCGTTCAGCCTGAGCGTGTCGCCGCGCAAGGCGATGTCGACATCGATGCCGCCGATGGTCTCCTTGTTCCAGATCAGCCTGGCGATCCTGGCTTTCAGGCCGACCGACGGTCCGGCCGCGCGAGCGGCTGTCGTCGTGGGCGCCGGTGAGGCTGCCGCGGGTTTCTTGTCGGCGGGTGCCGCAGCCAGATAGGAATCGAGGTCGAGGGTGTCGAGGTTGACCTGCATCACGACGGACAACGGCACGCTGAAGGTCACGGTGATGCCGCCGCTGCCCTTGAGATCATCGAGCTCGAACACGGCATCGCTCACCTGCACGTTGCCGCCATCCGACGACATCCTGCCCTTGAGGCTGATGCGGGTGAGCTTGTTCGCTGGCACCGACGAGACGTCGACGGCAAGCCAGGCCAACGTCTCGCGCAGCTTAGGACCGACCAGGCTGAAGTCGCCGGCGACGGTCGGCCGGTTGGGATCGCCCGACATGGTCGACCGGGCCTGCAGCACCAGATCGCCCGGCAGGGTGGCGGTGAGCTTCGGCACGGCGACGGCGCCGCGGCGCGCCTCCAGCTCGAGCGCGATGTTGCGCACCGACTGCTTGTTGTAGATCACCTCGCCGATCTCGAACGACAACTTGGCGGCGATAGCGGCGAGCAGGCTGGGACCCGCCGGCGACGCCGGTGCGGCCGTGGCGCCGGCCGGCGGCGGCATCGCCGGAGCCTGCGGTGCGGCGGGCTTCGCCATCGCAGCCAGCCAGCGGTCGAGGTCGAGCCGGTCGGCGGCGAGCTTGCCTTCAATCGCCAGCGCGGGCTTCAGGGTCAGCGTCAGCGACCCGCCGGCATTGTCCTGACCCAGCGCCAGCTTGAAATCCTTGATCGAGATCGCTGTCTGCGAGGCATCGACGGCGCCGTCGAAGGTGAACTTGCCGGCGAGCAACGGCGGCAGGTCGGGCTGCGGCTGGCCGGTCATCTTGATCAGCGTGTCGGCGAAGGCGATCAGGTTGTCCGCCGAGCTGGAGGCGAGACCGGTGAGCCGGGCGTTGGGGCCGAGCTCGCTCAGCTTCCCCTTGAAGCCGAGCTTGCCGCCTGCCTCCAGGGCGAGATCGACGGCATGGCCGTCGGCCGACTTGGGCCCGACCGACAGGTCGATCTTCAGCGGAGCGCCGTTGACGTTGGCCGAACCCGTGACCGAGTAGGGCCCGTCGAGCGAACGCACCGAGGCGCTGAAGTTGGCCTTCTCGGCCACCACCGCGATGCCGGCCTTGGAATCGCTGAAGATCAGCGTGCCGTTGTCGATGGTCAGGCGGCCGAGCGACATCGGCCTGGGCGAGTCGGGCTTGGGCGCCGCGGGCCTGGCTTCGGCGACCGAAGGCGTGAACTCCCAGTTCGGCTTGCCCTCGGCGTTGATCTCAAGAACGATCTTGGGTTCGACCAGCGTCACTTCGTCAACTTCGATGCTGCCGGTCAGCAAGGCGCCGAGCGAGGGCTTCACCGTGACGGTCTTGACCTCGACCATGTTGGGGTTCTTCGACCCCGCCACGTTGAAGAACTTCACGCCGCCCAAGGTCACGGTCGGCGTCGGCAGGATCGACAGCGAAATCGGGCCGTCGAGCACGAGCTCGCGGCCGGTCACCTTCTTGACCATCGCTGCGATCTCGGGCTTGCGGGCGTTGAGATCGATCAGGCCGGGCAGCGCCAGCAGCACGACGATCAGCAGCCCGATGACGCCACCGACGCCAATCAGGACTTTTTTGCGCGTGGTAGATGTCATGGAAACGCTCCCGCTGCCTGACGACGGACACTAGCGCATCGTCGCCGGACGCGGCATAGACATCTGGGGATAGCCAGGACGACGTGATCATGGCGGAGATCGTGAACCTGAGGCGCGCTCGCAAGGACAAGGCGCGGCAGCAACGCGAGAGCGAGGCGGACGCCAACCGCCGGCGCTTCGGCCGCACCAAGGCCGAGAAAGCCGCCGACAAGGACACGCAGGACCGCGCGCGGCGCGACATCGACGGCAAGAAGATCGATCGCGATTAGTTTCCCGGCACGGCGACTTTGACCTGTCGGAGCCGGGTGCCTGATTTTCCGCTCGGCCGGAGAGGCCGACCGGGCGCCATGGGTGTCGGATGAACGATGCATAGAGCAAAGCCGCCGGGAGGCCAGCGCCGGCAAACATAACTTTAGTTAATTATTAAGTCAACTACGGTTTTACTTTTTGCGCCCCGTAAGGCGCCAATGAGCGCAAAAACTGTTGCGACGAGCGACTAACGCGTCGGCCGGTTGATCGCCAGGCGCTCGAAGAAGGCGCGCGTGCCCTGGTCGGCGCCGGGGCCGGCGACAGCGCGTACGTTCGTCAGCTCCAGCCGCTGTCCCGATTCGGCGTCGATCAGCACCGGCTCGAGCGGCCGGCCGTCGCCGCGATTGACCAGGTCCATCGGCTTGCCGCTGCGCGCGGCGGCGCCGTAGCGGTCGCCCCACTGCTTCAGCCCGACGATCACCGTGAACAGCGCCGCCCCCTTGTCGGTCAGGCGGTATTCGTGGCGCAGCGGACGCTGGCGGTAGGCGGTCTTGCGGAAGATTCCGGCCTCGACGAGTTTCTTCAGCCGCGCCGTCAGGACATTGCGAGCGATGCCGAGATTCTCCTGGAAGTCGTCGAAACGGCGCACGCCATAGAAGGCGTCGCGCACGATGAGGAGAGTCCACGGCTCGCCGACGACGTCGAGCGCCGAGGCGATCGAGCAGTTCATCTGTTCATAGGACGTACGGCGCATGGGGCGAAAGTATAGGCCCGCCAAAGCCGCACGCAATCTGCGGCTAGCTATGCGAATTTGCGTTGCGACCGCAGCACGAGCCATCCTGTGAGCGCCGACAGCAGCGAGCCCGCGAGCACGCCCAGCCGCACCTCGGCTTCGCGCGTGGCATCGTCGGGAAAGGCGAGCGTGCCGATGAACAGGCTCATGGTGAAGCCGATGCCTCCCAGGATCGCCACGCCGTACAGGCTGCGCCACGTCGCGCCCTGCGGCAGGCGGGCGACGCCGAGCGCGATCAGGAGGCCCGCGCCCAGGACGATGCCGATCTGCTTGCCGACGAACAGGCCGGCCATGATGCCGAGCGGCAGCGGGGCGACAAGGCTCGCCAGCGACAGGCCGCCGAGCGGCAGGCCGGCATTGGCGAAGGCGAAGACCGGCATGATCAGCCACGCCGACCACGGTTTGATCACATGCTCCAGCCGGATGGCGGGCCGCTGCTCGTCGGCCTCGCCGGCCAACTTCAGCGGAATGAACATCGCCAGCACGACACCAGCCAGCGTCGCGTGCACGCCCGACTTCAGCACCGACACCCAGAGCAGCGCGCCCAGCACCAGATAGGGCAAGAGCCGTCGCGTGCCGACGAAATTGAGGATCGCCAGGCCCGCGATGAACAGCGCGGCGAGGCCGAGCGCCACGGGCGAGAGGTCGCTGGTATAGAAGATCGCGATGACGACGATCGAGCCGAGATCGTCGACGATGGCGAGCGTCGTCAGGAAGACCTTCAGCGCGAGCGGCACGCGGCTGCCCAGCGCGGCCAGCACGCCGAGCGAGAAAGCGATGTCGGTGGCGGCGGGAATCGCCCAGCCCCTGAGCGTCGTGGGATCGCTCCAGTTGACGGCGACATAGACCAGCGCCGGTACGGCGATGCCGCCCACGGCGGCCACGACCGGCAGGGCCACCTGCGAAAGCTGCGACAACGCGCCCTCGACGATCTCGCGCTTGATCTCGAGGCCGACCAGCAGGAAGAACACGGCCATCTGGCCGTCGTTGATCCACAGCAGAACGGGCTTGTTCAGTACGATCGGCCCCAGCGAGAAGCCGAAGCGGATTTTGAGCAGACTGTCGACGGCGCCGGCAAAGGGCGAGTTGGCAAGCACGAGAGCGGCGATTGCCGCCACCAGCAGCGGCATCGCCGAGGCTGCTTCGCTGTCGATGAATTCCCTCAGTCGATTGCGCTCAGCCAACTCCGTCTCTCCGAACAGCAAAACGCCCGGGCCTTTCGGCCCGGGCGCCCTGTCGAACCATCGTCGTTCGCTATTAGCGTTCCTGGCCGAGGAAGCTCATCAGGAACTGGAACAGGTTCACGAAGTCAAGGTAGAGGCTGAGCGCGCCGAAGATCGCGACCTTCTCCGCAACCTCCGAGCCCCAAGCGTCGGCATACTGTTCCTTGATCTTCTGGGTATCGTAGGCGATCAGGCCCGAGAAGATCAGGACGCCGGCGACCGAGATGATGAAGCTCATCGTGCCCGACGGCCAGAACATGCTCACCAGGCTGGCCAGGATCAGGCCGATCAAGCCCATGAACAGGAACTTGCCCATCGCCGTCAGGTCGCGCTTGGTGGTGTAGCCGTAGAGGCTGAGCGCACCGAAGGCAGCCGCCGTGATGAAGAAGGTGCGGGCGACCGAAGCGCCGGTATAGCGGAACAGCAGCAGCGACAGGCTGACGCCCATCAAGGCCGTGACCGCCCAGTAGACGGCCTGCACCGCGCCGACGCTCATCGCCTGGGCGCGGAACGAGACCAGCAGTAACAGGCCGAGCGGCGCGAAGATCGCGACCCAGCCCAGCACGTTCAGGCCGACGACACGAGTGCCCTGGACCTGGAAGAACAGGGCGGCAAGTTCGCTGAAGTTGAACAGCGCAAACGCCACGATGCCCGACAGCGCCAGGCCCGAGGCCATGTAGTTGTAGACACGCACCATGTGGGCGCGCAGGCCGACATCGAATGCCGCCTGGTCGGCAACCGTGCCGTTGCGGCCAAAGGTGCTGAAGTTGGTATTTGCCATGTGGTCCTAGCCTCCAGAGGGGCCTCATTGCCGAGCCCCTTCGAGCGGGTAATTTGGGGTCTCAGACGGTGTGAATCAAGCACCTAAACGCTTTGTAATTGTTATGGTTACTTTCAGTTAACGAGAGTCTTCCTGCCTATTCATTGCGCAACAACGCGAGCGGTCTTTGCCGTAAAGCCGCCAAAGTGCCGGCCAGGCCGAACGCCAGAGTGAGGGCCATCGCGCCCACCGCCACCAGCACCGCCACGGTCGGCAGGAAAGTCCAATCGAGGCCCATCAACCGGCGCACGACGAGATAGGCGCCGAGGGTACCCACGCCCAGCGCCGCCAACGCCGTGGCGAGCCCCAGTGCCGCGAACTCCCAGGCGAAGATGCCGGCGATACGGGCACGCGTGGCGCCAAGCACTTTCATCACGACAGCTTCATGCACCCGGCGCTGCTGGGTCGCCAGCATGGCTCCGGCCAGCACCAGCACGCCCGCCAGGATGCTCAGAAAGCCGATGACGCGGCTCGCCAGCCCGATGTTGCCGAGCACGCTCGCGGCCGTCTCGATGGCGTCGCGGATGCGCACCACGGTGACGTTGGGGAACTGGTCGGTGACGGTCTTGAAGATCGCATCCTCTGCTTCGGGCGTCGCCTTGACGGTGGCGAGGAAGGTATGTGGCGCCTTGTCCAGAAGCCCGGGCGAGTAGACGAACACGAAGTTGATGGCGAGCGTCGTCCATTCGATGCGCCGGAGTGAGGCGATCTTGGCGTCGATGTCGCGGCCCAGCACGTTCACCGTGATGGTGTCGCCCAGCCCCAGGCCGAACTGGCGCGCCAAGTTCTCGTCGAACGACAGGAGCTGCGGCCCGCGATAGTCCGCCGGCCACCATTCGCCGGCGACGATACGCGAGCCCTCCGGTGGCGTTGCCGAATAGGTGACGCCACGGTCGCCATCGACCGCCCAGCGTGCATCGGACGGCACGGCGATCTCATTCACCGGCTTGCCGCCGATCTTGACGATGCGGCCGCGCAGCGACGGCACCTTCTCCAGATGTCCGGCACCCGGGATGTCGGCGAGTGCCTTCTCGAAGGCCGGCATCTGGGTCGACTGGATGTCGACGAAGAAGAAGGCCGGCGCATCGCTCGGAATACGCTTGGTGATCTGTTCGCGGAGATTGCCCTCGATCAAGGCGGTGGCCACCAGCACGGTGAGCCCCAGTCCCAGCGACAGCATGACGATCGGCGTGGGCGCTCCCGGCCGGTGCAGGTTGGCGAGCGCCAGCCGCAGCCCTGCGAGCCTGGGCTTGCCGGCCCGCGCCGCAAGCCACATCAGGGCTCGCGCCAGCAGCGGGAAGGCGTTGAAGGCGCCGATCGCGCCCAGCACGAACCAGCCGGCGATGCGCCGGCTCTCGGCCGTAAAAATGGTGAAGGCGGCGAGCGCCAGCGCCACGGCGCCGATCAGCAGCGCATCGCGCCAGACCAGGCTGCCGCCCTGGACGACCACGCCCCGCATCAGCGTGGCCGCCGACACGCGGCGGGCGCGCAGCAGCGGCATCAGGGCGAACAGCAGCGAGACCAGGAGGCCGAAGATCGCGGCGACGGTGAGCGGCCAGGCATAGAGCGCCACCCGTGCCCGCACCGGCAGGACATCGGCGATCACGGACTGGGCGACGAAGGGCAGGCCGGCGCCGACCACCAGGCCGGCCACGACGCCGACCAATGCCAGCGCCGAGAGCTGGATGAGATAGGTCGAGAAGACCAGGCGCTCGGGCGCCCCCAGGCACTTCAGCGTGGCGATGGTGCGCAGCCGGCCGGCGAGGAAGCTGGAGATGGCATTGCCCACGCCCACGCCGCCGACCAGCAGCGAGGAAAGCCCGATCAGGCCGATGAACTGCGTCAGCCGGTCGAGCCAGAAACGGATGCCACCACCCGCCTCGGCGAGCCCCCTCACCCGCCAGCCGGCGTTGGGGAAGCGGTCTTTCAGGGCGTCGATCACGGCGACGTCGGAGATGCCCTGCGGCAGGCGCAGGCGATATTCGAAGTTCAACAGACTGCCGGGCTGCACCAGCCCAGACGCCGACACTGCCTCGTAGGGGATCATGAGACGCGGGCCGAGGCTTGCGAAGGCATTCAGCCCGCGGTCGGGCTCGCGGACGATGATGCCGCGCACCTCGAGGGTAACGTCGCCCACCTTCACGCGCTCGCCCAGCGCCGTGTTCATGCGGCGCAGCGCCGATTCCTCGACAACCGCGCCCCATACACCGTTCTTTTCGGCGAGCGCATCCGCCAGCGTCATGCCGTCCTTGAGCTCGATGCCGCCATAGAGCGGATAGCCCCGCTCGACCGCCTTGAGCTGCACCAGCGTCGCCCGCCCATCCGGCTTGATCGGCCGCGCCATGGCGCGACTGTCGATCCAGCGCACGAGCTCGCCGCGCGACTTCATGTAGTCGATCTGCTCGGGCGTGGCCTCGCGGTAGAGCAGCGAGATGGCGACGTCGCCGCTCAGGATCTCGCGGGCGTCGGCGCGCAAGCCTTCCTCGACGGCGCGACTGAAGGACAGGATGGCCGCGATCGCCGCCACGCCCAGCCCCAGGCAAGCGATGAACAGGCGAAAGCCGCCGAGCCCGCTGCGCATCTCGCGCCGCGCGAGGCGGAAGGCGAGGTTCATTGTGCAGCGAGCGCGGTGGGCGTGCGCTCGTCGCCGACCACCAGGCCGTCGGCGATGCGCAGGACGCGATCGCAGCGCTCGGCCAGCGCCATGTCGTGGGTGATCAGGATGAGCGTCGTGCCGTCGGCGCGCGACAGCTCGAACAGCAGGTCCATGACCTGCTTGCCGGTGGCGCCGTCGAGATTGCCGGTCGGCTCGTCGGCCAGCAGGAGCTTGGGTCGGCTGACGAAGGCGCGGGCAACGGCGACGCGCAGCTGCTCGCCGCCGGAAAGCTGCGCGGGATAGTGGCCGATGCGATGGCCGAGCCCGACGCGCTTCAGCGCCGCCTCGGCGAGTTCGAAGGCGTCGGAGCGGCCGGCGAACTCGAGCGGCAGCGCCACGTTCTCGTGCGCCGTCATGGTCGGGATGAGATGGAAGCCTTGGAAGACGATGCCGATGTGGTCGCGCCTGAGGCGCGCCCGGGCGTCGTCGTCGAGCGGCCCGAGATCGCGGCCCGCGACCTCGACGCGGCCCGAGCTGGCGCGCTCCAGCCCTCCCGCTACCATCATCAGGCTCGACTTGCCGGCGCCGGACGGGCCGACGACGGCCGCAATTTCGCCAACGGCAATGTCGAGAGTGACGCCGCGCAGGATATTGACCATGCCGGCATCGCTTGCCATGTCGAGGTGGACATCCGAGAGCCGGACAATGGGTTCGCGGGCGTGGGACGGGGCGGTCAAGCGGGCTCCGGAAGAGAGAGCATGAATTTCAGGACTGGATATGGTCGTTTTGCGGCAGCGGTCAATTCGTTGCTGATTGCGATTTTGTGGCTTTGTTGCCTGTTCCTCGGCGCCCCCCTTGGCGCCAATGCACAAACCGCGCCTGAGGTCGCCATAAAGCTCGCCATTCTGGGCGACAGCCTAGCGGCGGGCTACGGCGTCAGCCCGGCCCAGGCGATGCCGGCCAGGCTCGAGGCCGCGCTCAAAAAGGCAGGCCGCAACGTCACTGTCATCAATCATGGCGTGTCGGGCGACACGACCGCGGGCGGCTTGCAGCGCATCGACTGGATGTTGGCCGACAAGCCCGACATCGTCATGGTCGAGCTCGGCGCCAACGATGCCCTGCGGGCCACCGATCCCGCCGTGACCGAGAAGAACCTCGATGCCATCGTCGCCAAGCTCAAGGAGGCTGGCATCACGGTGTGGCTGGCGGGCATGCTGGCGCCGCGCAACTACGGGCCGGAATACGCCAAGCAGTTCGACGGCCTCTACAAGCGCGTGGCCGACAAGCACGGCGTGCCGCTCTACGCCTTCTTCCTCGACGGCGTGGCGCAGGATCCGGCGCTCAACCAGGGCGACGGAATCCATCCCAACCCCAAGGGCGTCGACGTGATCGTCGAGCGCATCCTGCCTTTCGTGACCAAGAACCTGGACGACCACTCCGCGTCTGCCCATGCCCCGCCTGTTCGTCGCCCTGCCCGTCCCTGAAGAGATCGCCGACGACCTTGCAGCGCTGCAGTCGGGCGTGCCCGACGCGCGCTGGGTTCCGGCGGAGAACTTCCACGTCACGCTGTGCTTCGCGGGCGAGGTGCAGGGCGGCATCATGCGCGATCTCGAGGAGGAGCTGTCCGACATCGCCGGACCGCCGTTCTCGGTCGCCGTCGCGGGCGTCGAACAGTTCTCGAGCGGCAAGCAGCCGCGTGCCCTGGTCGCCACCGTCGAGAAGAGCGACCGGCTCGACTGGCTGCAGCAGAAGGTCTCGACCGTGGCGCGCAACTGCGGCATCGAGGTCGAGCGACGCAAGTTCCGCCCGCACGTGACCTTGGCGCGCTTCGGCAACGGCGCGGAGACCGGGCACCATCTGGCGCAGTTCATGGCGAGCCACTCGACCTTCAAGGCCGGTCCGTGGATTGCCGACCACTTTGCTCTCTATTCCAGCCGCAGCGGCCGCTCGGGCTCGATCTATACCGAAGAGGCGGCGTACGGGCTGACATTCTGAGACGGCGACGCCGGGCATCAATGGCACGGGCACTCGCAGGGAGGATCGACGTAGGCGACGCGGCCGATGTCGTACTCGACGGCCAACGCCTCCCAGCGTCCGGTGCGGCAGATGATCCATTGCGACGTGTTTCCCTTCGGGCCAATTCTCGAGGCGGCGAAGATGGTGTCGTGCCATCTCCTCGTTCCCGGTAACGATAGTCGTCAACTCAAAATAACTGTCGTTCCGCTAACGTCGAAACGAAAGGATTTTGGCGACCGTGGAGCGCCAAAACTCCGCATGACGCACACTCCCCAGTGCCCCGCCGACGGTGTGCAAGATTCAAAGGGAAGCGCTCTACAACCGACCATTCAGGACGCGACGCTCACTGACGCCTGAATCGAGATCAGGAAAGACACAAATGACGGCGCCACTCGCCATCCGCTATCGGAGATCCTGTAAACGGACTCCGATTTTGGCCATGTCGTCTGCAATGTCGGGCTTTAGCGCCTGCGCTGCGACCATGTCCCCATCACCGCCCCGCAAGTCGCCTTTCATGTGCTTGGCAAAGCCTCTGCCGAAGAGCGCATAGGCGTCGTCGGGAGTCGCTCTCAGCTTCAAATTGTAATCCGCAATTGCCGCCTCATAGTGCCTGAGCTTCAGATGGATGAAGGCGCGCGATCCGAACGCGCCGGGATTGTTGGGTTTTAGGCGTAGCGCCTCGCTGCAATCCGCCAACGCCTGCTCGAACTGATTCAAGCTTCCTCTTGCGAAGCATCGGTTACTGAATGCAAACGGACTGGTCGGATTGAGTCTGATTGCCTCGTCAAAGTCCAGAATGGCGCGCTCATAGCGAGCAAGAGCAGTATATGTGGTGCCCCGACTATTGAACGCATCGGCATCCAGGGGATTGATCCTCACGGCTTCATCATAGTCCTCGAGCGCCCTGGCATAGTCGCCCGTATCGTCATACGCGTTGCCCCGGTTCTTGAAGGCTGTAGCGAGATCTCCCCGGTCTGCCAGTCCTCGAGCGATGACGGCGGAGCAACTCACAATTACGTGCTCCGGCAGGCTCTCTGTGTAGCACCTCTTGAAAAGCTGATCGTAGTCTTCCGGGCGCACCACCTCGGCAATACCCGCCGACAGGGCACTCACCAACAAAGCCAGGCTCGCGGACCTCGGAAACATCCAGCAAACATGTCGTATCGATCACCAACCGGAGATGATCTGGATCAAAGAAAGCCCGCTATCCAATCGACCTGACGACAGGCACCGCTGCGGTTTTGACCTGGGTCAAAGTCGGCCGGCGTCAGTTGCGCCATCCTGCGCGACGCCACGACGATAGGAGGCGGCCATGGGCTACAAGACCATCCTGGTGCACTGCGATGCCGATCCAACCGTTGCGCACAGAATTGCCATCGCGGTCGGGCTGGCCAAGCGCAATGATGCCCATCTCATCGGCGTGCACATCCAGGAGCCGTTCGAAGCGCCGCCCATGCTCGCTGGGGCCGCGGCCATGGGCAACTTGTTCGCCGTCTTCGAAGAGACGGCGAAGGCGAACCTGGCGGCCGCGAAGGCATCCTTTGCCAAGGCCGTGAAGGGCACAGAGTTGAAGACGGAATGGCGGTCCGAGGACGGCTATGCGGAGGCACGACTGGCCGTCCATGCGCGTTACGCCGACCTCATGGTGCTCGGCCAATCCAATCCTGGCGCGCCGTCTTTCGTGCCGCTCGACCTGCCTGAAACCATGGCCCTGTCGACCGGCCGGCCGATACTGGTGGTGCCGCACGCCGGCGCGCCGGCAGAGTGTGGCAAGACCGTCATGCTGGGTTGGAATGCAAGCCGCGAGAGCGCCCGTGCGGCCTCGGATGCGTTGCCGCTTTTCCAGGCCGCCTCCAAGGTCATCGTTCTCTGCGTGGATCCCCGCTCGTCCAATTATGGCCACGGCGCGGAGCCGGGCGCCGATGTCGCGGCATGGCTGGCGCGGCATGGCGTCAAGGTGACGGTGCAGCGCGACGTGGCCTCCGACTCAGATGTCGGCAAGGTGATCCTGTCGCGCGCCGCCGACCACGAGGTCGACCTGGTCGTGATGGGCTTGTACGGCCATTCCCGGGTGCGCGAGATGGTGCTGGGCGGCGCGAGCCGCACCCTGCTCGCCAGCATGACGGTGCCTGTTTTCATGTCGCACTGAGGGGTATCGCGGCGTGCAATCTCAACGACGACCGCCCCTCGTCGCATCCCTGAAAGGCGCCGGCCGTTTCAACGCAGGTGCTCCCAGAGATCGCATTCCTCATCGTCGGGGTTCAGCTCCAGCCCCCTGAAGTCACCGCGGGAAACCAGGCCGACAATTCCGCCATTCTTGACCAGCGGCGCGTGTCGAAAGCCACCCTCCGCCATCAGGCGCAAGGCGTCGACCGCGGTCTGATCAGGCAACATTGTCTTGGGATCCCGCGTCATGACCTCGGCGAGGCGGGTGCTGTGCGGGTCGCGTCGTTGCGCCAGGACCCGGCACACCGCATCGCGACCGGTGAAGATTCCGACCAGTCGGCCGGCATCTCCCGTCACCAGCACCGCTCCCGCCTGACGAACACGCATCTGGTCGCAGGCGTCCATCACGCTGGCCGCCTCGTCCATCATGATCGGATGATGGTGCAGGGTTACGACGGAGAATTTTCGCATCATGCCCTCCGTGGAACGGTCAGCCGTAGGCATGCTGCGCGCTTTTTGCCGTCGCGGGCTTGATCAGGATCAACGCCTGACCGGCAAGGACGGCTTATTCTTTGAGCCTGCCGCCTCGACCCGGCCAACGGGCGCGTTCAACATCGGGAGCGAACCCATGCTTCGCCGCCTTGCTTGCGTCATCGTGTTCATCCCGTCTCTTGCCGCGGCGCAGGATGCACAGCAGGGGCGCGAAATCGCCCTTCGATGGTGTTCTTCCTGTCACGTGGTAGAGCGAGCGGCGACCTCGGCGCCAGCCGACGGCCTGCCGACCTTTCCCGGCATTGCCGCCAAGCCAGGCTTGTCGGCCGATCAACTTCGGGCAGCGATGAATCCCCAGCACAGTCGGATGCCCGATCTCGCCCTCAGCAGGCGGCAACAGGATGACCTCATCGCCTACATCTACAGCCTTCGCGCCAAGTGAGGGGTGATTGCGGGCGCACGCGCAGCGAGCGCGTCCGCCTCGAGGCAAGGAATGGACGTCCCGGCCCCCAGCTCAGCGCGATGCGCCCAGCCAAAGGCTGACGGACAACAGCAGGCTTCCCAAGAGCGCCGCGAACCATCCGGTCAGCCACACCAATGCTGCCGGTTCCACGCGCGGCCAAAGGGCCAGAGCCAGTCCGAACAGAATGATGCCGATTCCGTCCAAGGCCAGGATCCAACCTCCCTGGACCGCCTTGCGCAGCTTCAGCGCGACCCACACGTACATGGCCCCGGTCAAGCTTGCCCATATGGAAACGATCGCGGCCATGTGCGCCGCGAGTTCCTGCGGCGCGATCAACACGGCGCCGGCACATGCGATGCCAGCCATCCCAATCAGGCCAAGCCATGCTCGTGCCGTGCCGGCCTTGCCTCTGATCGCGACAGTCAGAGCGAGGACGCCGTCGACGAAGGAGTAGGCGCCCCACAGGATCGTCAATTCGACCATGGCGGGCTTCGGCCAGAAGAAGGCGAGGAAGGCAAAGGCGATTGCCGCAATCCCGCGCAACCGCAGCAGCGAGCGGTGATCGGCGGCCGCATCGAGCAGGGCCCCTTCGTCGACGTCGCTCATCGGGCACCGCAGGCACTGAGCGGAACACCGATGGCGATACGCTTGTCTCCGAGCACCAGGCAGCCGCGACGCCAGGCCCCCTCGTACGACGCACCATCGATGGTCACGACGCCCTGCCCGTCAGGCAGGCCGGCGACATAGGCGCCCTGATAGCTCTGGCCGGCTGGCCAGTCGTAGCGGCCGAAACTCTCCCGCTTGCCGCGGCGAAAGACGCCCTCGAAGCGATCGATGGGCCGACCGTGCTCGTACCACTGGACGGTGCCATGTCCTTCCTTGCGGCCGGACACGCAGCGGCCCGACCATGTCGCAGTATCTTCGGGATCTGGATGCCAATTCCACATCCGGCATCCGATCCGCGGATCGAGGTCCCAGCTGCCGTCCTGGCATGGGGTCGTCCAGTCGATCTCCAGTGAATCCGGTTCTCGAACATCGCACCCTTCGCGGACTTCGGCGGCCGCGAGGGCCAGCGGTGGGGCCACAATGAGGATGCTGCAGGTCGCGACCATGCGAACCAGCGCGCAAGCCCTCTTGCCGATGGCAATGCCGCCCCCCTTAGAAGAAACAGCCATGATGACAGGAAACCGTACCCGACTTGGCAATCGTATGAGCCAGATCAAACACCCTCGCCCAGCGCGCACGATATTAGTAACGAGTGGGAACACAAGACGGAGTAAGGTCCGGTGACCGACGTCTCGCTGCACATCCATGGCGCCGCCGGCACCGTCACTGGCTCCTGTCATCGGCTGGTCACGCCTGCCGGCGAATTGCTGGTCGACTGCGGCATGTTCCAGGGGCCGAAGTCCCTGCGCAGCCTGAACTACCGTCACTTTCCCTTCGAACCCTCGGCCATCGGCGCGGTGCTGCTGACCCATGCCCATATCGCTCACACCGGCCTGTTCCCAAAGCTGGCGCTGGCCGGTTTCCGCGGCAAGGCATGGACGACGGAAGCCAGCCGCGATCTGCTGCATGGCTGCTTCCCGATGCCGGAGCCATCCAGGAGGGCGACGTCGACCGGCTGAACCGGCGCAACAGCCGCCGGGGAGAGCCGAGCGTCGCCCCGATCTACAGCCGCAGCGATGCCGAGGCCTCGCTTTCGTTGCTCGGCGCGCAACGTTACGATTCGTGGTTCGAACCGCTGAAGGGCGTGCGTGCCCGCCTGAAAGCGCTCCAGCGCGATCCATCGATGCCGGATCCCTGTGACATTCTCCTGCTGGAGTCGACCTACGGCAATCGCCTGCGTCAACGGCTGACCGAGGCCGACCGCCGGTCGCTGCTCGGACGCGAACTGCGCGACGCGCTGAAGGCGGCGGCAACGTCATCATTCCCGTGTTCGCCGCCGAGCGCACCCAGGAGATACTCGAGGACATCGCCCGCCTCAAACGCGACGGCGAGATCGGGGCAGTCCCGGTCTTCCCGGATTCGCCGCTGGCCGGCTGGACGACCGAGGTGTTCCGCCGTCATCGCCGTGCCCTGGAGCGCGGCACGGACGGGACGGTCTTCACGGGCGGCGATTTCCGCCTGATCGAGACGGTCGAGCAAAGCAAGGCGATCGGCCGCATCCACGGCGGCGCCGTCATCCTGGCCGGCTCCGGCATGTGCGACGCCGGACGCGAGCCGCTTGACGTGGGTCAAGGGCCGCCGGCGCCGAAGGAGCATGCTTCGCGTCGTTACGGACGGCGGGAGATGCTGATGGGCCGTACGGCCATCCTGAATTCCGATGCCCATCCGAAGGCTGTGCACGAACTCGCTCGGGTGTTGGCGGCATGACACGGCCGGACGTACCCATGCCGCGAACCATAATGGGCTATGTGATCTCTTCGACGGGTGCCCATCAGGCGGGTTTGGCGGCTCTTTCGATCGCTGCCTTCAGCCTCAGCGCCGTGCCGCTCGAACTGCAGCGCCGGATCGTGAACGGCCTGACGAATCGAGCCGCGTTCGACACGATTGCCTGGTTGGCGATCGGTTATGCCGGCGTCGCCCTGACCGAACAGCTGCTCAAGCTGTCGCTGAATGTCTATCGCGGGTGGGTGGCGGAGACCACCGTGAGGCGCCTGCGTGAATTGGTATGGGCCATGACAGGGCATGGCCAAGGGGTTGCGCCCGAAGGAGCCGGAGTCGAGATCGCCATGGTGCTGGAAGAGGCCGAGCCGATCGGAGGCTTCACCGGAATCAGCATTTCGGAACCGTTGCTGCAGGCAGGCATCCTGCTCAGCGTCGTCGGTTACATGCTGGCGGTCCAGCCCTGGCTTGCCGTGATTGGACTGGCGTTTTTCCTGCCCCAGACCGTCTTCGTGCCCTTGCTGCAGAACGCCATCAATAACCGCGCCCGCAGTCGCATTCTCGTCAAACGCGATGTCGGCGGCGTCATTGCCGACCACTCGTCGGCGACAACGAGTTCATCGTGGATGGTGGACCAGGCCCGGCGGATCTTCACGCTGAACATGGGAATCTACAGGCTGAAATACTCGATGAACCTCCTGATGAACCTGATGCACCACCTCTCGGTCGCGAGCGCGTTCTGTGTGGGCGGCTGGATGGTGCTGGAGGGTCACATCGAGGTCGGCACCGTCGTGGCTGTCGTCACCGGTCTTGGCAAGCTCAACGATCCGTGGGGCGATCTGGTCAACTGGTGGCGCGAGTTCTCCGTGGTCGACGTGAAGTACCGGCTGTTTGCCGACGCCGCCGCGTGGCTCCAGGCGCTCTCCACCGCAGGCACAGGCCATCGGGACGATCGTACATTCGCCGCCGGCTGAAGTGTTCCGGCGCCGGCTCGGGCAATCACGAAAATCGAGATCTTAGGGCGCTTGATCCAGCGCAAGGCGCAAATCGGCGCTGGGCGGCCAAATATGATCCGGAGGCTGCGCCATGTCCGATCCGGTCGAGGTCTTGCAATCCGATCTCATCCCGCCGCGGCCCGACGGGCTGTGGGAGGGCAACCTGTTCGTCGAACTGCAGGTGCCGTCCTGGCCGCCGGCGGTCACGCAAACGCTGCTCCGCAACCGCGACGCCCGGCTCTCGCTGACCATTCGCGCCAAACCCTCGGGCCGGTTGCGCGTCGAGCTGGTCCGCGCCGGCTATGGATCCTTGATCGTACGGACCGTTCATTTGCGACTACACACCCCCGGCCTCCTCAGGTTGAATGTCGCTTGGCGCGGAGATGCCGCTGTCGTTGCAGCCGGCGGGCAGATCATCGGTTCCAGCTGTGAGGCGATTCCCGAAGGCGTCGCCTCTCCGGAGACGCTCGAAGAAACCGTTGCGCCGCTCGATCACGTGGGCAACGCTCGCGCACGTGCGGAGCGGCGGCGGCGCGCCGACGTATTCTTGCAAGGTCGCGAGGTCGAGGGCTTCCAGCTCCAGAGATGGATCGCAGCGCTGGATGACGCGACTCGGTCGCTGAACGATCTCAACAAGCTAATTCAGCAGCAACATCGCCATCATTTGTCAGGCATGGTTGATACACTCGTGCGGCTGGTGTGCGGTGACGGGGCACTGCTGCAATGGTGCGCGGGGATGTTGGATGCACCCCTGACGGTCTATGCCCCTTCCGTGCCACCGCAGGCCGGTCCACCGGCCACTCTCTTTGCCGCCGCCTTTGACGTGGCAACAGCACGTGGAACTCAACACGCTTTGGCCGTCGATATCGACGTCTGGCTCCGGCACGAGCATTCGGGGCTGGCGGCCCGGCCAGTGCCCGTCGAGGCGTTGCTGCTGGCGATCAACGCAACACTCGCGCCGAGGCCCGACCATGTGGATTCAGAGGATGATCGCCTGATCCGTGCCTCTCTGAGGCAGCCGCAGGTGATCGCCGCTCTTTGCGCTTTCGCGACGGCCATCTGTGGGATGGCAGCGTCCGTCGTGTCGATGGCCGCGAGGACGAGTGCATCCCATCAGCATGAGGAACGGGAACCATGTTCAGTTGGCTCCTTCGCATCTTCCTGATCGTGGCGAGCGCCATGGCCGAGTGGTTTATCGCGCGCGAGTCGCCGCGGTTCCAACTCGTCGAGATCTGCATGAGCTTCTTCCTGGTCGTGTTCATCTTGTTCGTCATGGCGTTTTGGCCTGCGCGCTGGTCGGAGTATCTCGACAGGATGCTCCGAAGGTCGCGCTGATCCGCACTGTGCTGTCGCTGGAAATACGGCCCACGTCTTGCACGCTCGACCGTGACACCAGCATACGCCCAGATGGAGATGAAATTCCGTCGCCGATGCTCGTGGAATCCCGTTCCCCGCTTCCTGTCGACCTGCGCTGCGCCGTCACCCGGACGCTTGTCAGGGCCGACGCCGCCCGGAGCGGGCGCGACCGCATCCCGATGTTCTCCAGTCAACGGCCTGATTGATCCATGTACCGATCAGGCCTCACCGAGGGCGAAGCCCGGGCACGCCTTCAAGCGGAAGGCTTCAACGACCTGCCCTCGACGGAACGCCGGACGCTGCTGCACATCGTGGGCGACGTGTTGCGCGAACCGATGTTCGCTCTGCTGCTGGGGGCCGGCGCCGTCTACCTGATACTGGGCGATCTCGGCGAAGCGTCCATACTGATGGCCTTCGCCACATTTTCGGTGCTGATTGCCGTCGTCCAGGAGACCCGCAGTGAACGGGTGCTCGATGCCTTGCGCGACATCGCCAGCCCCCGGGCGCTGGTCATCCGCGACGGCCAGCGCCGCCGCATCCCCGGCCGGGAGGTGGCACGCGGCGACACGATCGTCCTCCTCGAAGGCGATCGCGTGCCGGCCGATGGCGTGCTCATGGCGGCGACCGACCTCCAGATCGACGAATCCCTGCTGACCGGAGAATCGATCGCCGTCCGCAAGACCCACTCGGCGCACGACGTCGCGATGACCCGGCCGGGCGGCGAGGGTACGCCATTCGTCTATTCGGGAACGCTCATCGTGCACGGCGAAGGCATGGCGGTCGTGCAGGCGACCGGGCTGCGATCCGAGCTCGGAAAGATCGGACAGTCGTTGCGCCACATTGCCAGCGAACCGCCGCGGCTGCAGGTCGAAACCCGTCACCTCGTCGGTGTCTTTGCCGCGCTCGGCATCGCGGCAAGCCTTCTGGTCATCGCTGTGCACGGCCTGATGCATGGCAACTGGCTGCAAGCCGTGCTCGGCGGCATTGCGCTCGGCATGTCGATGCTACCTGAGGAATTCCCGCTGGTGCTGACGGCGTTCATGGTCATGGGCGCCTGGCGGCTGTCACGTGCCCGTGTCCTGACGCGGCGGGCGGCTGCCATCGAAATGCTCGGTGCGGCCACCGTCCTCTGCACGGACAAGACCGGCACCCTGACGGAGAACCGGATGACCGTGGCCGAGTTGCGGACGCCGGAGCTGCAGTGGCGCCGCGACACCGAGTTGCCGTTGCCCGCGCCGCTTGTCGGCGTAATCGAGGCGGCCATGCTGGCGAGCGCGCCCCAACCATCCGACCCGATGGAAAAGGCGATCGTCGAGCTCGCCGGCAAAGGCGCCGACGCGGGTGCTGATCGAAGACTCGTGCGTCGCTACGGTCTCAGCCCGAAGCTGCTCGCCATGAGCAACGTCTGGCAGCTGGGCGGGACGGAGAGCTGCAGCATCCTGGCAAAGGGCGCACCCGAAGCCATCGCATTGCTGTGCCGTCTCGACGGCAGTGACATGAACTGGCTTCGCCGTACGGTCGACGACATGGCAGGCCGTGGTGAGCGTGTCCTTGGCGTGGCCAGGGCGCACAGTGCCATCGGCGACCTTCCCGATTCCCAGGCGGGGTTCACCTTCGAGTTCGTGGGCCTTGTCGGCTTCGCCGACCCATTGCGCGGCAACGTTCCCAATGCCGTCGGCGAGTGCCGTTCGGCCGGCGTGCGCGTCATCATGATAACGGGCGACTATCCGGCGACAGCGCGCGCGATCGCCCGGCAGGCCGGACTCGACGGCGACGCGGTGATCGACGGCGTCGAACTGGCGACGCTCGAGCAGTCCGCACTCAAGAACCGGCTGCGATCGACGACCATCTTCGCGCGCATCATGCCCGAGCAGAAGCTTCGCATCGTCGAGGCGTTGAAGGCCAACGGTGAGATCGTCGCCATGACAGGTGACGGCGTCAACGACGCGCCCGCGCTGAAGGCGGCGCATATCGGCATCGCCATGGGCGGCCGCGGCACCGACGTCGCACGCGAGGCATCGTCTCTCGTCCTGCTGGACGATGACTTCGGCTCCATCGTCCGGACCATCCGGCTCGGGCGGCGCATCTACGACAACCTTCGCAAGGCGAGCAGCTACATCGTGGCGGTTCATGTGCCGATTGCCGGCCTGGCGCTGCTGCCTCTGTTCTTCGGCTTGCCGTTCATGCTGACCCCCGTGCATATCGCCTTTCTCGAGATGGTGATCGATCCCGCCTGCTCCATCGTCTTCGAGGCCGAGCGAGATGAACGGGACCTGATGCGCCGACCGCCGAGACACGCTTCGAGCCGGCTGCTCTCGTCGGCGATGACCGGTTGGGGCCTGCTGCAGGGTATGTTGGCGCTGATCGCGCTGGTCCTCGTATTCCTGGCTGCCGGCCGAGACATGCCGGAGGACGAGCTCCGCGCGCTGATGTTCACGTCTCTCGTGCTGATCAACGCCAGCCTCATCCTGGTCAATCGATCCTTTTCGTCCTCCCTGGTCGGCGCCATACGACGCCCCAACCTTTTCCTGTGGCTCCTGTTGACGCCTGTCGCCGTGCTGCTGGCAGTCGCGTTGATATGGCCGCCGGCGATGCAGCTTTTCCGCTTTGGGCCCTTCCATGTGCACGATCTTGCCGTCTCGATGGCGGCGGCCTTTGCCGTGCTGGTGATCGCGGAAGCGATCAAGCCGTTGTGGCGGATCAGCTTTCGTGCCTAGGCGACAGGAGCCACGATTGACCCAGGTCAATCCGGCTGTGGCCCTGCCCTGCCACGATGACTGTGCCGTTGCCAAGGAGGCAATCATGGGCATACGCACGAAAGATACGTTCGGCTACCTGGGGACCGAGCCGACGGCGCTGAAAGAACAACTCGATCAGCTGGCCGTCGCCTTGCAGGACCTGGCGAAAGCGGAGGGGGCCGAGGCGATCAAGGCTGCAAGCGAAGCGGCCCGGCGTATCGCCGAACAGGCGACCGCGATCGTCAAGGATCTCGGCGACAAGGCCGACGCGGTGGGTGCGGTCGCCGCAAAGGGTCGCAGCCAGGCCGAAGAAGCCATCCGCAGGCAACCGCTGGCGGCTGTTTCGCTGGCAGCGGCGGCAGGCTTCCTTCTGGCCATGCTGGTACGGCGATGAGCGCGCCAGCGTCGGACGGCATGTCGTTGCTGGCGACCCTCGTGCGGTCGGTGGCCGCGGCCGGCGCTCTTTCCGCCCGCACGGCCGCCCGGCGCGCGGCCTCGAGGGCTGCCGGCTACCTCGGGGTTGCGCTCCTGTTCGCCGTCAGCCTGTGCTTCATCACCTTTGCCGGCTACCGCGCGATGTCGCTGGCAATGGGAAGCGTCCAGGCATCGTTGATCGTGGGTTGCGTCTACCTGTTCCTGGGTCTGATCGCGGCGCTCATCCTGCAGGCGCGGCAGCTCTGAGCCTACGTAGAGTCCCCTAGTGCATGACCTGAATGGTGGAACGCCGGACCGGGAGCTACTCACCCATCATCGAGACCCAAGGGGAGAGAACCATGCAGGTCCGCACCGCCACTCAACTGAGCAAGTTTCCTGGCGCCGCGTTCGGCCTCGGAACCAGTCCGGCGGGAAGTCTGTCGGGAGGCACCCACATGGTCCTGCGCAAGGGCGAACCGCTTTTCGACGAAGGCGACGAGGCCGAGTTCTTCTATCAGGTCGTGTCGGGCGCCATCCGCTCCTACAAGCTGCTGAGCGACGGCCGACGTCAGATCGACGCCTTCCACCTGCGCGGCGACATGTTCGGACTGGAGGCTGGCGGCGAGCACCGCTTTTCGGCCGAGGCCGTGGACGACGTGTCGGTGATCGCCTACCGGCGCCGCCGCCTTGACGCCCTGACCCGGGACGACGCCGCGTTCCGCGACAAGGTCATGACCGCGACCCTGCGCAGCCTCGAGCGCGCGCAGGCCCACATGCTGTTGCTCGGTCGCAAGACCGCCGAGGAAAAGATCGCGACGTTCCTGCTCGACATGGCCGAGCGCATCTCCAAGGACGATGGGCAATTCGAGCTGCCAATGCAGCGGAGCGACATCGCCGATCATCTCGGCCTCACCATCGAGACGGTCTCTCGCACCTTGACCCGTTTCGCCCGCAGCGGGCTGATCAAGTTGCTGCCGGCCGGGCGGTCGATCGGTCTCTGCAACAGGATGGCGTTGCAGGGTCTCAACGCACAGTGACGGAATCAGACGAGCTAGGGAGGCCAAGATGCTTGCAAAGGATGTAATGAGCCAGGAAATCGTCTGCATCGATGTCAAGGAATCCGTGTTCGATGCCGCAGAACTTCTGCTGAGCGCACGCGTCAGCGCCGCGCCGGTCACCGACGATAAAGGCGCCCTCGTCGGGATCGTCAGCGAGGCGGATCTCATTCGTCGCGCCGAGATCGGCACGGCGGGAAAGAAGACCTGGCTGGGGCGGCTGCTGGACAGCGAAGCTTCATCGGCCCGAGCCTTCGTCGCCGCGCAAACGCGACGCGTCGCCGATGTCATGACCAAGGACGTGGTGACCGCCGGCGAAGACACCACGCTCGGCGACCTGGTGGATCTGATGGAAAAACACGACATCAAGCGCATCCCGATCGTTCGCGGGGCCATTGTCGTCGGCGTCGTCAGCCGCGCCGATCTACTGCGGGCATTGCTGTCGCGCGAGCCCGACCGTCCGGTGTTGCAGCCGACCGACAGGGCGCTGCGCGAGAACGTCGTCGACGCCTTGGAGAATCGCCGCTGGACGTCGAGATGGCCGATCAGCGTTTATGCCAACGACGGCGTTGTCCATCTGTGGGGCTTCGTCGAAGGCAAGGAAGTGCGCGACGCCTATCGAGTGGCCGCCGAGAGCGTCCCCGGTGTCAGGCGGGTCAAGAACCACCTGCGCACCATGCCGGCCTCGGTCGGCATGGGCGTGTGACGGCCGTGTCCGGCGCGACGCACTCTCCCAGTTTGATCTCGGTCAAACACGGGATCGACGAAACGCATTACGAAACCGATGGATCACGTTGATCCATCACGGAGGATGCGATGACCGACGCAAAGTCTCTGACCAACCCGCGTACTCCTGCTGCCTTTGGCGACTTCGAGCAGATCGTCAATCGAATGATGAGGGGCTGGCCGCTCAGCTGGCCCGATCTCATGCCCAGCAGCGAGCCTCGCGCACTGCGCGTTTTCGAGCACATGCCCAAGGTCGAGGTGAGGGAGAACGGAAAATCCTACACCGTCTCCGTCGAGCTGCCCGGCCTGGACGAAAAGGACGTGAAGGTCCAGGTAGAGGACGACGTCATCACGATCTCCGGCGAAAAGAGGGTCGAGCAGGCCGACGACAAGACGCACTATTCGGAGCGCAGCTACGGCAGCTTCACCCGCGCCTTCACCCTGCCGGCCGACGCCGACCACAACGGCATCACGGCGACGTTCGCAAAGGGCGTGCTGGCATTGCAGATCGCAAAGGCCGCGGCTCCGCGGGCCGAAGTCAAGCAGGTCGACATCAAGGCGGCCTGAAACGGCTTCGTCGCCGGCGTGCGCGCCGTTGCGCCCGTGTCGGCAACGGTGGTCCACTGCATCGGAAGGAGGCCCAAGCCCGTGCAGGCGATGGTTCTGGCGGCCCGCGGCGGCCCACTTGTCCCCGACACACGGCCAGACCCCAGACCGGCCGCAGGCGAGATTTGCCTGCGTGTCGAAGCGTGCGGCGTTTGTCGCACCGACCTGCATATCGTCGACGGCGAATTGCCCGACATCCGGCTGCCGGTCGTGCCGGGCCACGAAATCGTGGGCGTCGTCGAGGCGCTGGGACCCGACGTCACGTCGCACCATCTCGGGCAACGCGTGGGCGTGCCGTGGCTCGGCCATACCTGCGGCACCTGTCCGTACTGTTCGACGCATCGCGAGAATCTCTGCGATCATCCGGTTTTCACCGGACACGGCCGCGACGGAGGGTTCGCCACCCACACGGTGGCTGACGCCGCGTATGCCTTCGCTCTGGACGGCTTCGACGATCCGGTCGCCGCAGCGCCGCTCCTCTGCGCCGGACTGATCGGCTGGCGGTCGCTCAGGCTGGCAGGCGACGGGCGTCGCATCGGTCTCTACGGCTTCGGCGCCGCCGCCCATATCATCGCGCAGGTCTGCCGTTGGCAAGGTCGAGACGTCTACGCCTTCACCCGGCCGGGCGATGCAGCCGCGCAGGCGCATGCCCTGTCGCTCGGCGCCAGATGGGCCGGCTCCTCGTCCGACCTGCCGCCGGACCTCCTCGACGCGGCGATCCTGTTTGCGCCGATCGGCGCGCTGGTTCCGGCGGCGCTTCGGGCGGTGCGCAAAGGTGGCCGCGTGGTTTGCGGCGGCATCCACATGAGCGACATCCCGGCCTTTCCGTATCGGCTGCTGTGGGAGGAACGCCAGCTCCTCTCGGTCGCCAACCTGACGAGACAGGACGCTGTCGAGTTCCTGTCCATGGCGCCCACGGCGGGTGTGGTCACCACGACCAAGGTCTATCCGCTCGTCGCCGCCAACCAGGCATTGTCCGACCTGCGAGCGGGTCGCTTCCAGGGTGCCGCCGTCCTGGTGCCTTGACGGCACGACCGTGCGTTCGCCCTAGGTCAAGGCATCTACTCGAGCCGCAGCGGCCGCTCGGGCTCGATCTACACCGAAGAGGGGCATACCAAGCATCAGTCGCGCGGGCACTCCCCCGGAGAATCGATGTAGGTGTCGACGACGCGGCCGATGTCGTACTCGACGGCCAACGCCTCCCAGCGTCCGGTGCGGCAGATGATCATTGCGACATGTTTCACCGATATCCGGATGGTGCGGTCGTCGATGGACGTGATTACGGGTTCGGCGTCGCGGCTGCCGTCATGCATGCGGTCGTACTTGAAGATCAGCGCCCTCCTTCCCCGCTTGCCTTTGGAGGCGAAAACGCTGATCTCTGCCGGACCTTTGGCAAGGCCGGCGCAGCTCGTCTCGCTGACCTCGAAATAGTATCCTGCTGGCGTAGATGTCTGGTCCAGCACATCGGTAAGACAGGTATACGGCGTCCACACGAAGCCGAGCGAACCCAGGATCATGTAAACAAAGAGGATGCTGAACACGACGAACCCGCCGCCAATGAAAGCGAGGAGGTATTTCAGAAGGGTGGAGAGCTGCGGCACGAGATTGCGACCAATCAGCGAACGGCAGGCGGATCGAAGATCCCGGTGCGGCCGATTTCGTGGCCGCGCGTGATGTAGTGCAGCGTCCGGGGGGCCAGTCCATATAGACCGTTCGCGTCCGCATTGCTCGACCGTAGCCGCGCATACATACCGGCAATGCCCAGCGTTTCCTCCAAGGTAAGGCCTGCCTGCTGACCAGCAGACCAACATTGACGTTTGCAATCGGACGAAATTGAGGAAGCTGGGTGTAACCCGTGATCATGTTGCCGCGGCGTTATGGTCATAGGTACCACCCTGCCCCGCGCCCAAGCCGAGAGCCGAGTACAGGTAGAGGAGTGCGCCCGCGCCCGATCCGGGATTTGCAAGCATGGCGCGGTAGGTTTCACCGATTTGCCGACCCCTGGCTGCCACCTCGTGCAGGTCCGCCTTCGGCGACATGACGTGTCCGGTCGGCGACTTTGCATCGGCAATGGTCGACCCATCCGGAAGCACGACGACCTCTCCGGGCGAATCATCGACCTGCGGCCGCGGTGGAAGAGTCGACGGAGGAGTGCCACCCGGCTTGTACTGCACCAGGATTGGCGACTGCGGTGAATCGTTCCTCGCACCGGCGTTTGGCGTCGGGACATCTGCGAGATCTTGCACGCCAGCGTCGACCTGCGGATCGAAGCGCAAAGACGGCGGCGGTGTCTGGATCATCTCGCCGAGCGGCGGCCGAACCGGTGCGAATGGAGATCCATATACGGCTGGTATGATCGGACTGCTGCGGTCGCGCCCACCCGACCAGTACGGATTGCCGGCAAAGCGGTCTTGGAGTCCCGTCATTGCGCCTGGCTCAACTGGCCCACCTGTCTGCAAGAACAGGTCACTCACAGCCGGCGAGACGCCAGCATCCGGATCACGCCGGAAAGAGAACGGCATAGGCCGTGGCGCCTGCGCAGGCAGCGGCGATCCGTCGTTCCCGATGCGAAATCCCGGCAGTTCATCTGGGAGCTCGACAGAAAATCCGGGCCAATTCTCGCCCCGGCGGAAATTGAACATGATGTCTTCCTCGCAAGTTGTTCAACGGCATGCCGCTGGCACTATTCGGCCGACGATCACTCGAGGGCCAGCGTACAGCACGAAGATATTTAATGATAAGCAATCAGCAGTTGCATATTGGCCAGGCAGCGAGCATGGCTTGGCTCCACTCCTTGTTCCCGGCAACAGACATGCGAAATATAACTATAGTTTAGGTCAATTAAAATGACCGAAGTACCACTTACGTCGAACTGAGGGAATTTTGGCCGAGCTGCAGGCGCGCTTCGAGGAACGGCGGCTTCGGGTCCAGCCGGGCAGCGGCATGTGCAGCACCGTGCGCCACGCCTTCCTCGACCAACTTGCTGCCGCACTCAAATCGAAGTCCGCGCCGAGGTGAAGGCCGCGTACGGGCAGACGATCGCTACGCCGCGGCCTCCGGTGATGACTCCCTGCCTGTGATCAGGACGACTGGCCAAGCCGCGCACCGTCCAGCCAGCGGCGTGCCTCGTGGATGGTCGAGAACGTCCTGAGCCGGCGGCCGGGCCGCAACAGGGCGCTGATGGCCCGGACAAACCTGTCGTTGCCCGACGACCCGGTGAAGATCGCCATGGGCCCCGGCGTACCCGGCCATTTGAGCGTCTTGGCGTAGGCCGCAACCTCGGCAATCTCGCCCGCAGTCAGGCGGCACTCGGCGCAGCTCGCATCCAGCATCTTGCGATAGGGCGAGGCGCCGGCCTCTTCGAGCGCCTTGAAGTAGGCCATGAGCTCGTCCTTGGTGACGACGCCCTGGGATACGCAGACGACCATTTGCTCGAGCGGTGCGATTGTCCAGTGAAGGGGCATGGGGTCGGATGTTTGGGGCGGCGCGCGAGGCAAACCAAGAGCAATCTATTTCGCCGATGCGCGCAGCGATGTGGCGTTTGCCACGCCCGCTCAGTGCCGCTTGAAGTACTGCACTGCCCTTTCGTGTTTCTCAGCCGCAGCGCGAGACTTGAAGGTGCCGAGGTTGCGCCGCTTGCCGGTCTTGGGATCGGTCTTGCGCGAGTAAAGGCGATATTCGCCGGACGAGAGCTTGCGGATCATTCGGGACTCCCTGGCAGCACAGTCGGTGTCATCCGAGCGCAGTGAGGGATGATAGCATCCGTGAAACGTCTACGCGCGCTCGCGAGTTGCGGGCACCCTTCGCGTCTGTGCTCACGACCTTCCGGACCGCCGGCGTCTCGCCAGCGGCCCGGAAGAAAGCTACCTACGCCTTTCCGGCCAACTGGTCCCTGATCGGCAGGCTGCGGATGCGCTTGCCGGTGGCGGCGAAGATGGCATTGGCGAGCGCCGGCGCGACCGGCGGCACGCCGGGCTCGCCGACACCACCCAGCGGCTTGTCGAACGCCGTGGTGTTCACGAGATGGGTGCGGATCTCGGTCGGCGCGGCGTCGATGCGAGTCAGCTCGTAGCCGTCGAAGTTGCTCTGCACGACACGGCCGTTCTTGAAGCTGATCTCGCCCAGGGTCGCGAGGCTGATGCCCTGCACCGCGGCGCCCTCGAGCTGCGAGCGCACGCGGTCGGGATTGACCACGGCGCCGCAATCGAAGGCGATGTCGACGCGCGGGATGGTGAGCTCACCCTTCGGCCCGACCGCCACCTCGGTGACGACCGCTGTGTAGCTGACGAAGCTGCGGTGCGCGGCAATGCCGAGCCCGCGGCCCTGCTCCAGCTTGCGCCCCCAGCCGGCTTCGGCCGCCGCCTTCTCGATCACCGCGCGCAACCGCCCGGTGTCGAACGGATAGCGCTTGGGATCCTCGCCGTAGAGCCAGGCATCCGACATGGCGCCGGCATCGATCAGGCGCGGTGGGCCGATCAGCTCCAGCAGATAGTCCTTGGGATCGCGTCCCAGGGACGCCGCGACCTCCGCCACGAAGCTGTGGATGGCGAAGGCGTGCGGGATGTTGGACACCGATCGGAACCAGCCGACCCGTGTGTGCGCCTCCGCCTCCGGGTTCTCGATCCTGAGGTTGGGGATGGCGAAGGGCGTGTCGACGGCGCCCATCGCCAGCTCGAACGGCGCCTCGTGCTTGGCGCCCGGCGCGAAGATCGCGGCGATGGTCGGCGCCACGGTCCGATGCAGCCAGGCGACCGCCTTGCCGTCGCCGTCGAGGCCCGCTTCCAGCCGCTCCACCGAGACGGTGTGGAAGAAGCTGTGCTGCAGATCGTCCTCGCGCGTGAAGGTGAGCTTCACCGGCCGGCCGGCCATGGCGTGGGAGCAGATCGCCGCCTCGCTGGCGAAGTCGGGCTTGGACTTGCGACCGAAGCCGCCGCCCAGCAGCAGGTTGTGCACGGTGACCTTGTCGATCGGCACGTTGAAGCGCTTCGACAGGTCGGTGCGGACGGCCTCCGAGTTCTGCACGCTGCACCAGACCTCGCAGGCGCCCGCCGTGACGCGCGCAGTGGCCGACGGCGGCTCCATCGGCGCCTGCGCGAGATGGGGCACGTAGTATTCCGCCGACACCCGCTTGGCCGCGCCGCCCAGCGCGGCATCGACGTCACCGTCGTTGCGCACGACCTTGCCGGGTTTGGCCGCAGCGGCTTCCAGCGTCTTGCGGTACTCGACGGAGTCGTAGCTGGCGTTCGGTCCGTCGTCCCACTGGATGTCGAGCTGGGAGCGCCCCTTGATGGCGGCGAAGGTGTTCTCCGCGATCACGGCCACGCCGCCCAGCGGCTGGAAGACGACGGGCGGCGTGGGCGGGTCGATGGCGACGACCTTGAGCACGCCCGGCACCTTCATCGCCTTGGCGGCGTCGAAGCTCTTGACCTTGCCGCCGAAGACCGGCGGCCGCGCCACCACTGCATAGGCCATGCCGTCGACGCGCGCGTCGATGCCGAACTGGGCCTTGCCGGTGGTGATGTCGAGATTGTCGATCAAGGGCACGTTGTCCTTGCCGATGTAGCGGAACTGGCTCGTTCCCTTGAAGACCAGGCCGTCCCGAGGCGGAACCGGCCGCGCCGCCGCGCCCTTGGCCAGCGCGCCGAAATCGAGACGCCGGCCGCTCGCGGCATGGACGATGCCGTTGTTCTCGGCCTTGACCTCCGTGACCGGAACGTTCCATCGGGCGGCTGCTTCCTGCTCGAGCATCTGCCGGGCCGCCGCGGCGATGCGGCGGAGCGGCTCGAAATGATGGCGCATGCTGCGCGAGCCGTCGGTGTCCTGATTGCCGAAGCGCGCCTGATCGCCGGGCGCCTGCAGCACTTTCACGCGCCCGAGCTCCGCTTCGAGCTCGTCCGCCACCACCATGCCGAAGCTGGTGCGGACGCCCTGGCCCATCTCGGCGCGGATGCACAGCAGGCTCACCGTGCCGTCCTCGGCGATCGACAGGAAGATCCGCGGATCGTCCTTCAGCCCGCCGGGCATGCCGTCGCCGCCAAACTTCTTCTCCTGCGCCCTGGCCGGCGAGGTGAGCCGGGCCGAAAGCAGGAAGGTTCCCGCGGCGAGGCCGAGGAGAACCGAGCGACGCGCGACGTTCGCGACTTCAATCGTGTTGGTCATGGTCGTGCCCTCCCCTTCACGCGCTGCCCGAGGCGCGCTTGATGGCGTCACGGATGCGCGGGTAGGTGCCGCAGCGACAGATGTTGCCGCTCATGGCGTCGAGGATCTGCTGGTCGGTGGGTTTTGGCGTGTCTTTGAGCAGCGACGCCGCCTGCATGATCTGGCCGGTCTGGCAGTAGCCGCATTGTGCGACATTGAGCTCGCGCCAGGCCTTCTGCACGGGATGATTGCCGTCCGCCGACAGGCCTTCGATGGTGACGACGGCCTGCCCTTCGATGTCGCCGACCTGGATCTGGCAGGAGCGCACGGCCGTGCCGTCGAGGTGGACGGTGCAGGCGCCGCACAGCGCGCGCCCGCAGCCGAACTTGGTGCCGGTCATGCCGACGATGT
>JAEZHS010000693.1 GCA_023436825.1 Pseudomonadota bacterium
GCCGGCGCCTGCCACCGCTGGAACACGATGCAGCGCGGGATCTTGTGCCTGGCGAGCTCGATCGCCTGATCGAGCAACGGCTTGTACTTCACCACCCGTCCCGGCTCGATGCCGCACGAGGCCGTCAGCACCAGCTTCGGGGAGCAGTCGTCGATGCGGGTGGCGAGCTCGTTGGCGGCGAAGCCGCCGAACACCACCGAATGCACCGCGCCGAGCCGGGCACACGCCAGCATGGCCATCACCGCCTCGGGGATCATCGGCATGTAGATGATGACGCGGTCGCCTTTGGTCACTCCCTGTTCGGCGATGGCGCCGGCAAGCTTGGCCACCTGGTCGCGCAGCTCGCGATAGGTGAAGCTCTTCTTGCGGTTGGTGACGGGCGAATCGTAGATCAGCGCCGCCTGCTCGGCGCGGCCGCGCTGTACGTGGCGGTCGAGCGCATTGTAGCAGGTGTTGAGCTCGGCCCCGGCGAACCAGCGATAGAACGGCGCCTCGGAGGCGTCGAGTACCTTGTCCCAGGGCCGCGTCCAGTCGATCGCCTTGGCCTGCTCGGCCCAGAAGGCCTCGGGATCGCTGAGCGAACGCTGATGGAGTGCGCGGTATGTGTCGCCGACGGCCATGACGGCATTCCTCCCTCGATGCAACAGGCTTAGCGTTGCCCATGGACCACCGCAATCCGGATGTGTGACCATCGGGCGCGATGCTCTGTCCTACCCTGCGATCGACGGCACCGCGTGCCTTCGGCCTGCTCTTCTCCCTGCTCTGTCTGCTTTGCGGCGCGGAAGCTGCGTTCGCCGACGACAACGAGCGCTGGCCCGCGCCTTTCGGCGGCTTCTTCAACGCCAGCTTCACCTTCGCCACCGACTATTCCTTCGCCGGTATCTCGCAGACCAAGAACGGTCCCGCCTACCAGATCGGCATCGATTATCGCTCGGCGGATTTCGGCCTCGACATCCCGGTGTGGTTCTATGCCAGCGGCTGGGGCAGCAACATCGACTTCCCGTCGACCGGCCAGGGCATCGAGGTCGACGTCTCGGCCGGCTTCAAGGCCCGCGTCTTCAGCCGCAGGCTCAGCCTCGATCTGGGCTACATCCGCTACACCTTCCTTGGGCCGCCGGCCGACCTCGGCTACAACTACGGCGACCTGAACCTGAACGTCGCCTACGACTTCGGGTTGGCCTCCCTCGCCGCCCGCGTCCGGTTCAGCCCCAACTCGTTCGCCGATTCGGGCCAATCATGGAACAAGCGGGCACTCCTGACCGTGCCGCTGCCCTTCCTGAGCTTCAACGAGAACATCGCCTTCAAGACCTATGGCGCACTCGGCAACCTCTCGGTCGACCGCTTCGCCGCCTACGGCCTGCCGAGCGCCGACTACTGGTACTGGCAACTCGCGCTGGTTACGTCGGCCTATGGCCTCGACGTCATGGTGGCCTATACCGACACCAGCATCGACCCGGCGGGCTGCGCCTATACCAGCTACTGTTCCGGCCGCGTGTTCATGAGCGTCACGAAAGCTTTTTAGGGAGAGTGTCATGCGTCGCGTCGTGCAATGGATCGGCCCCGTGCTGGTGTTGCTGCTGGTCGGAACGGCGAATGCGCAGGAATGGATCGCTGTCAGCCCGGAGGGCGGCCGCTGCCGCGTCGACATGCCGGCCACGCCGAGGGTCGAGACGGTGCCGCTCAACTCGCCCGGCCAGACACTGACCATGACCGAGGCCACGGTGCAGGCGGGCGGCGCCACCTTCTCGATGTCCTGGGTGGATTACCCTGAGCGCATCGCCCTCTCCGCCTCGAGCGACAGCATGCTCGACAAGGTCCGCGACGGCATGGCCGCCGGCAACACGCTGCGCGGCGAGAAGAAGCTGGCCTTGGGCCGCGCCCAGGGCCGCGAGTTCACCCAGGCGCAGGCCAACGGCACCACCACCGCGGTGCGCCTCCAATGGGCGCGCAATCGGCTGTACCAGCTCGGCGTGACCGGCCGCGCCGGCGTCGAGAACCAGCCCGAGACGCGGCACTTCTTCGAGTCGTTCGCGCTTGTGCGATCTTAGGAATCGCAAATGCCCGATGCAGGTCACGGTGTCATCCCCAGCGGAGCGAGGGACCTTTCCTGCGTCTTGAAGGCCCCTCGCTCTGCTCGGGGTGACAGCGTTCAGAACGACCGAGGCTGCCGATGCCCAAGCCCATGATGCACCTGGCGCAGTTCCTGGTGCATGGTCCGACCTACCACAGCGTCGCCATGTGGCGGCATCCGCGCACCGCGGCGGCCGGCTACGACTGGACCCAGCCCGAGCTCTACCAGCACATCGCCCGCGTCTGCGAGCGCGGCAGGCTCGACATGGTGTTCTTCGCCGACCTCAACTACATCTCCGACACCTTTACGGGCTCGCTGGCGCCGGCCATCCGCAACGCCACCCAGGCGCCCGAGCACGATCCCATCCCGCTCCTGTCGTTCATGGCCGCCGCGACCACGCATATCGGGCTGGGCGCCACCTACTCGGTGAGCCATCAGCAGCCGTTCCATGCCGCGCGGCTGTGGGCGACGCTCGATCACCTGGCGAAGGGCCGCGCGGCATGGAATGTCGTGACCACGCTCAACCACAACCAGTCGGCCAATTACGGCGAGGAGATGAGGCCGACCGACGAGCGTTACGACCGCGCCCACGAATTCATGGAAGTCTGCCGCAAGCTGTGGGCGAGCTGGGACGAGGATGCCGTCGTCATGGACCGCGCGGCCGGCGTCTTCGCCGATCCGGACAAGGTCCATCGCATCGACCACGAGGGCCGCTTCTTCAAGTCGCGTGGCCCGCTCAACGTCGTGCGCTCGCCGCACAACCCTCCTTTCGGGGGACCGGCCATCCTGCAGGCCGGCACCTCGGGCAAGGGCCGCGACTTCGCCGCGCGCTATGCCGATGCGGTGTTCGCCATCCAGCCCTACATCGCCGGCGCCAGGACGCTGTACGACGACATCAAGCGCGGCGTGGCCGAAGCCGGCCGTCCACCGTCGGCCTGCAAGATGCTGTTCGGCGTGCAGCCGATCATCGGCGCCTCGCGCGCCGAGGCCGAGGACAAGCAGGCCGAGCACAATGCGCTCGTGCCGCTGGAAGGCGGCCTGGCGATCCTCTCCGGCCATCTCGACTTCGACCTCTCGACCCTGCCGCTCGACACCGTGATGGCGCATCGCAGCGAGCCCAAGCTGCAGCGCATGCAGACGCGCTATCGCACGGCCACCGGCGAGCTTCTGACCCTGCGGCAGGTGGCGCAGAACCACGGCCAGAGCGTCGGGCTGCCGCAGATGGTGGGCACGCCCGTGGACATCGCCGACCAGCTCGAGGCCTATTTCGATGCGGTCGGCGGCGACGGCTTCATGCTGTCGCCCATATATTGTCCCGGCGCGATCGAGGAGTTCGTCGACCTGGTCGTGCCGGAATTGCAGCGCCGCGGCCGTTTCCGGCGGGAATATGCGGGCGCCACGCAACGGGACCACCTGAACCAGGACTTCTGACCCCGGGGATACATCGTCCGGCCCGGTCGTACGTACTGGAGAAGCTGGATTGGAGAGCGGATGCGCGGTCTCGGTTATCGATTGACGGATGCGCTGGTCGTCGCGGCCTGCACCCTGGCTTTCGTCGCCATCGTCGGCCCGAGCCGTCACGAGCCCAAGGGCCCGCCCATCGCCTTGATCGCACAGGATCTCGGCACGACACCGGATGCGTTCCGCCATGCCGCCGATCGTGTCGGAGCGCATCGTCAGCCGGGACAGCCGCCCAGCGAGGCGCAGAAGCAGGCCTTCGCAACGGCGCTCGACGTTTCGGTCGAGCAGCTCGACGCAGTCATGGAGAAGTACCGGCCGGACAGGCTGCGGCAGCCGTAGCGAAGCGGCAAGTCGACTCATCGGACCGCGGCCCTCGAGGTCCGCGCTCCGGAAGACCATGAGCGCCATGGAGTGGCGCGCTTCCGGCAAAGAAGTATCCTCCCTCTCAACGAAGCGGAGGAAATGGATGATCGGTCGTCGTAAGGCGACAGCAGCGGCGCTCGCCGCCCTGCTGCCCGCGAGCAGTCGCGCCCAGGCGGCGTGGCCCGCCAAGCCCATCAGGTTGATCGTGCCCTACGGACCCGGCGGCTCGGCCGACCAGGTGGCGCGCCTCTATGCCGAGCGTTTGAGCGCGGCTCTCGGCCAGCAGGTGATCGTCGAGAACAAGCCCGGCGCCTCGGGCGGCGTCGGCGCGGCGATGGTCTCGACCAGCGTGCCCGACGGCTACACCTTCCTGCTGGCGCCAACCGCCATCCTGGCGATCACGCCCGGCCAGCGGCAGGTGCCCTACAGGCCCGACGACCTAGTCGCGGTGAGCCGGCTGTCGACGACGCTCCTGCCGGTCACCATCACCAACGCCCTCGGCGCCAGGAGCTGGCAGGAATTCGTGGCGATGGCCAAGGCCAACTCCGGCAAGTACTGGTTCGGCTCGTCTGGCCTCGGCACCATCACCCATCTGACCGGCGAGGTTCTGACGCGCGCCGCCGGCATCAAGATGCAGCATTCGCCCTACAAGACCATCGTCGACGCCACCGGCGACATCTTCGATGGCCGCATCCAGATGGTGTTCGATCCGTCGTTCGTGCCCTACGCCAAGTCCGGCAAGGTGCGGCTGGTGCTGATCGATGCCGAGCAGCGGCTCGCCGAGTTCCCCGACGTGCCGACGGCACAGCAGGTCGGTTTGGACCTAAAGGGCTTCCGCGACAGGGCGTGGTTCGGGCTGTTCGCCCCCAAGGGATTGCCGGACGCGATCGCCGGCCGCATCTCCGACGAGGTCGCGCTGAGCGCCGCCACGCCGGACATCAAGGAGAAGCTCCTGCTGGTGGCGCAGTTCGCGCACCACCAGTCGCCGGCCGATTTCGCTCGGCAAGTCGCCGACGACAAGGTCTTCTTCGCGGCGCTGCTGAAGGAGCTGGACATCAAGCTCGAATAAGCAGCGTGCACGGCTGCCGTGCGATGAACGCATCGGCGCGCCGGTCACAGCGAGCGCCGCAGCAAGTAGCCTTTCTCCAGGCACGCCGATCATGAGCGTGTCTGGAGGAAGGAAACACGATGAAGAGACGGAGTCTGATGAAGGCCGCCGGCGTGGGCACGGCGGCGGTCGCAACGCAGGTTGTCGCGGCCCCGGCCATAGCGCAGGATACGCCGGAGATACGCTGGCGACTGACGTCGAGCTTTCCCAAGAATCTCGATATCGCGACGACGGTCAGTGACGACTTCTGCAAGCGCGTCGCCGAGCTCACCAACAACAAGTTCCAGATCAAGTGGTTCGCGCCCGGCGAGATCGTGCCGGCGCTGCAGGTGGTCGATGCGGTGCAGAACGGCACCGTCGAGTCGGGGCTGAGCGCCGCCTACTATTATGTCGGCAAGGATCCGACCTTCGCGTTCGCCACGACCCTGCCGTTCGGCATGAACACGCGCCATCACAATGCGTGGATGATCTGCGGCGGCGGGCTGGAGCTCATCAACGACTTCCTGCGCGACTACAACATCGTCTACGTGCCGGGCCTGCACACCGGCGCGCAGATGGGCGGCTGGTTCCGCAAGGAGATCAAGACGCTGGAGGACCTCAAGGGCCTGAAGTTCCGCATCGCCGGCTTTGCCGGCCAGGTCCTGACCAAGCTCGGCACCGTGCCGCAGCAGATCGCCGGCGGCGACATCTATCCGGCGCTGGAGAAGGGCACGATCGACGCCGCCGAATGGGTCGGGCCGTACGACGACGAGAAGCTCGGCTTCGTCAAGGTCGCCAAGTACTACTACTATCCGGGCTGGTGGGAGGGCTGCACGCAGAGCGGCTTCTTCATCAGCCTGAAGGAGTGGGAGAAGCTGCCGCCGGGCTACCGCGCCGCCATCAACGCCGTGGGCAGCGAAGTGATGAACTGGTCGCTCGCCAAGTACGATGCGGGCAACCCGGGCGCGCTGCGCCGGCTGGTCGCCGCCGGCGCCGAGCTGCGCGCCTTCCCGCGCGAGATGATGGCCGCGTGCTACGACATCGCCTTCGACCAGTATGAGGAGCTGGCGGCCAAGAACCCCAAGTTCAAGAAGATCTACGATTCGTGGAAGCCGTTCCGCGACGAGCAGTACCTTTGGTCGCGGGTCGCCGAGAACACGTTCGACAATTTCGTCTATGCCCAGCAGGCGGCGAAGAAGCGCTGATCGGCGGAGCCCGACCTATTCGGACGGCGTCGCCGGCGGCGACGCCGTTGGCTGTGCCTTCGTGTCGCGGTCGGCTGCATCACGTTGCTCGCGCGCCTTGGCGTCGCGTTCCGCCGCCGCCTTGTCGACGGCTTCCTTCTGCGCCCGCTGGCCGCCCTTCGTGGTCACGACCGATCCGATCTGCCCGCGCGTCTCGTCTGACGGGATGACGACTTGCTCGGACTGCGGGCCCGGATTAGCGGCAGGCAACGTCCCGGTAGGTGCTATCCGACGGTCAGCGCCAGGTCGGGCCTTACCGACAGGCGCGCCCCCGCCGCCGAACCAGCCGCAGGCCGTCAAGAGCGTGAAAATCGATACGGCAAACAGGCCGCGCCAAGTGCGATTACCCATCATGGTTGGTTTGCATCGCATCGATGCCTCTCGCAAGTCAGATGTTCAGCAACTTCAGCCCCTTCTCCCGCGCGCACGCGATCGCATCCTCGTAACCCGCATCGGCATGGCGCATGACGCCGCTTGCCGGGTCGTTCCACAGCACGCGCTCGATGCGGCGCGCGGCCTCGGGCGTGCCGTCGCACACGATCACCATGCCGGCATGCTGCGAGAAGCCCATGCCGACGCCACCACCGTGGTGCAGCGACACCCAGGTGGCGCCCGAGGCGCAGTTGAGCAGGCCGTTCAGCAGCGGCCAGTCGGAGACGGCGTCGGAGCCGTCGCGCATCGATTCGGTTTCGCGGTTGGGACTGGCGACCGAGCCCGAATCGAGATGGTCGCGGCCGATGACGATCGGCGCCTTCAGCTCGCCCTCGGCCACCATCTCGTTGAAGGCGAGCCCCAGGCGATGGCGGTCACCCAGGCCGACCCAGCAGATGCGCGCCGGCAGGCCCTGGAATTTGATGCGCTTCCGCGCCATGTCGAGCCAGTTGTGCAGATGCGCATTGCCCGGCATCAGTTCCTTCACCTTGGCGTCGGTGCGGTAGATGTCCTCGGGATCGCCCGACAGTGCAGCCCAGCGGAACGGCCCGATGCCGCGGCAGAACAGCGGCCGGATGTAGGCCGGCACGAAGCCCGGATAGCTGAAGGCGTCGGCGACGCCCTCCTCCAGCGCCATCTGGCGGATGTTGTTGCCGTAGTCGACCGTCGGCACACCGAGCTTGTGGAACTCCAGCATGGCGCGCACGTGACCCGCCATCGACTGCTTGGCGGCCTTGGCGACGGCGTCGGGCGCACTGGCGCGCCTGGACTCCCACTCGGCCAAGGTCCAGCCCTTGGGCAGATAGCCGTTGACCGGATCATGCGCCGACGTCTGGTCGGTCAGGCAGTCCGGCTTGACGCCGCGGCGCAGGAGCTCGGGCAGAACATCGGCGGCGTTGCCTAAAAGGCCGACCGAGACTGCTTCCTTCTCCTTAGTCGCCTGCTGGATGATCGCCAGCGCCTCGTCGAGGTCCCCGGCCTGCTTGTCGAGGTAGCCGGTGCGCAGACGAAATTCGATGCTGCTCGGCCGGCATTCGACGGCGAGGCACGACGCGCCCGCCATCGTCGCGGCCAGCGGCTGCGCGCCGCCCATGCCGCCCAGCCCCGCGGTCAGGATCCAGCGGCCGGCGAGGCTGCCTTGATAGTGCTGGCGCGCCATCTCGACGAATGTCTCGTAGGTGCCCTGCACGATGCCCTGGCTGCCGATGTAGATCCACGAGCCCGCTGTCATCTGGCCGAACATCATCAGGCCCTTGCGGTCGAGCTCGTTGAAATGCTCCCAAGTCGCCCAGTGCGGCACCAGGTTGGAATTGGCGATGAGCACGCGCGGCGCGTCGGCATGGGTGCGGAAGACGCCGACCGGCTTGCCCGACTGCACCAGCAGCGTCTCGTCGGCTTCGAGATCGCGCAGCGCGGCGACGATGCGGTCGAAGCTCTGCCAGTCGCGCGCCGCACGGCCGATGCCGCCATAGACCACAAGCTCGCCCGGCCGTTCGGCGACCTCGGGGTCGAGGTTGTTCATCAGCATGCGCAGCGGCGCCTCGGTCAGCCAGCTCTTGGCCGAGCGTTCGGTGCCGCGCGGCGCGCGGACGGTACGGGTGTTGTCGAGACGCGTGGTCATGGCAGGCTCCGGTCGAGAGACGGAAGGACATCGCCGCCGATCGCGTCGATCAGCGCGCCGCGGCCGACCAGGTCGGCCGCTCTCGCGAGGTCAGGCTGGAAGTGACGGTCGTCGTCGAGATGCGGTACGTGCCGGCGCACCAGCTCGCGCACCCGCTCGAGCAGCGGACTGGAGAGCAGCGGCTGATGGAAGTCGCAGCCTTGCGCCGCTGCCAGAAGTTCTATGCCGATGATGGACCGGCAATTGTCCGCCATGTCGAGCAGGCGGCGGGCGCCGTGCGCGGCCATGGAGACATGGTCCTCCTGGTTGGCCGAGGTCGGAATCGAATCGACGCTGGCCGGATGGGCGCGCTGCTTGTTCTCGGCGACGAGCGCGGCCGCCGTCACCTGAGGGATCATGAATCCCGAGTTGAGGCCGGGTTTGGGCGTCAGGAAGGCCGGCAGGCCCGACAGGGCGGGGTCGACGAGCATGGCGATGCGCCGCTCGCTGAGAGAGCCGATCTCGCAGAGAGCCAGCGCCAGGATGTCGGCGGCGAAGGCGACCGGCTCGGCATGGAAGTTGCCGCCCGACAGGGCCTCGTCGGCGCCGGCGAAGATCAGCGGATTGTCGGTGACGCCGTTGGCTTCGGTGCCGAGCGTCGTCGCGGCGTGACGAAGAATGTCGAGCACGGCGCCCATCACCTGCGGCTGGCAGCGCAGGCAGTAGGGATCCTGCACGCGCTCGTCGCCGACCAGGTGCGAGACGCGGATGGCGGAGCCCTGCATCACGCGGCGCAGCGCCGCCGCCGCCTCGATCTGGCCGGCATGGCGGCGCAGCGCATGGATGCGCGGGTCGAACGGCGCATCCGAGCCGCGCGCGGCATCGGTCGACAGCGCGCCGGTGACCAGCGCCGAGCCGAACAGCGTCTCCGCCTCGAACAGTCCGGCGAGCGCATAGGCCGTCGAGAACTGCGTGCCGTTCAGCAGCGCAAGGCCTTCCTTGGCGCCGAGCACCAGCGGCGACAGGCCCGCTTCGGCCAGGGCCCGCTCGGCCGGCACCGCCGCGCCGTCGACGAAGAAGGCGCCGACGCCGATCATCGCCGCCGTCATGTGGGCGAGCGGCGCGAGATCGCCCGAGGCGCCGACCGAGCCTTGGGCCGGCACGATCGGCATCAGGTCCTCGACCAGCAGGGCCTCGAGCAGGGCGACGGTCTCGCGCCGCACCCCTGACGCGCCCTGGGCGAGGCTTGCGAGCTTGAGCGCCATCATCAGCCGCACCACGGGCAGGGGCATCGGCGGACCGACGCCGGCAGCGTGTGACAGCACGATGTTGCGCTGCAAGCGCTCGAGGTCGGCCGGCTCGATGCGCACGCTGGCGAGCTTTCCGAAGCCGGTGTTGATGCCATAGACCGGCTCGCCCTTGGCGAGGATCGTCGTGATCGCGCGGGCCGATGCATCGACCGCAGCGTAGCAGCCTGGATCGAGCCTCACCGGCAGGCCGCGATAGACGTCGCGCCAAATCGCCAGAGGTACGGCGCCCGGCGCAAGCTGGATGATACTCATGGGCCGATGGTAGCGGCCCGGCTTCGTCCGTGCGCTAAGGAAAAACTAGTGAACACCCGGCCGTTTGTGTGAAAGTGCGCGGCGCCGAGGAATACGGGCAACGGGAAGCGAGCATGGCCAAGGGCAAGTCGAAGACAGGGTCGGGCAAGGGAAAGAAGCCGACGCGCAAGGCGGCCAAGGCGAAAAAGCCGGCGGCGCGCAAGCCTGCCGCCAAGAAGAGGGCGAGCCCTCCCAAGCCCGTACCACGCCCGGCATTGCGCCGCTCGGTGAAGAACCGTGCCTCTGTCACGCGCATGCCGTCGGCGCGGCCGGCTCCCCACAAGGCGCCGCAGCTCTCGTCCAACATATACGAGCGCGACCTCGACAAGACGCCCGCCAACTACGCAGCCCTGACGCCGTTGCAGTTCATCGAGCGTAGCGCGGCCGTCTATCCCGACAACATCGCACTGATCCACGGCGCGCGCCGGCAGAGCTGGGCCGAGACCTATGCTCGTTGCCGCCGGCTCGCCTCGGCATTGGACAAGGTCGGCATCGGCGTCGGCGACACGGTGGCGATCATGGCGCCCAACATCCCCGAGATGTACGAGGCGCATTTCGCGGTGCCCATGACCGGTGGCGTGCTGAACTCGCTGAACACGCGTCTCGATGCGGCGATGATCGCCTTCATCCTCGACCACAGCGAGACCAAGGTCCTGCTGGTCGACCGCGAGTTCCACAAGGTCGTGACCGAGGCGCTGGCCATCGCCAAGGCCCAGCCGCTGGTGGTCGATATCGACGACCCGATGTGCGAGGACCGCGCCCAGATCGGCGACACGACCTACGAGGAGTTTCTGGCGACCGGCGATGGCGACTACGCCTGGGAATACCCGGCAGACGAATGGAACGCGATCTCGCTCAACTACACGTCGGGCACGACGGGCAACCCCAAGGGCGTGGTCTACAGCCATCGCGGCGCGGCGCTGTCGGCCTACGGCAACGCCACGCAATGGGCCATGGGCGTCCATCCGGTCTATCTGTGGACGCTGCCGATGTTCCATTGCAACGGCTGGTGCTTCCCGTGGACCTTGGCGCTGGTCGCCGGCACCTCGGTCTGCCTGCGCCGCATCAACGCCAAGGCGATCTACGATTCGCTGGTGGCGCACAACGTCACGCACATGTGCGGCGCGCCCATCATCATGCAGTTCATCATCGGCGCTGCGCCGGACGAGCGCCAGCCTCTCGCGCGCACGGTCGAGTTCATGACCGCGGCCGCGCCGCCGCCCGCCGCGGTGCTCGAGGCGCTGGAGAAGGAGAATTTCCGCGTCACGCACGTCTACGGGCTGACGGAAGTGTATGGCCCGGCGACCATCTGCTCGTGGCACGAAGAATGGAATTCGAAGCCTGCGCACGAGCGCGCGCAGCTCAAGGCGCGCCAGGGCGTGCGTTATGCCGCCGAGGACGGCGTCACGGTGATGGATCCCGCGACCATGAAGGAAGTCCCGCGCGACGGAACCACCATGGGCGAGGTGATGTTCCGCGGCAATCTCACCATGAAGGGCTATCTCAAGAACGCCAAGGCGACGCGCGAGGCGTTCGAGCATGGCTGGTTCCATTCCGGCGACCTTGGCGTGCTGCACGAGGACGGCTACATCGAACTGCGCGACCGCTCCAAGGACATCATCATCTCGGGCGGCGAGAACATCTCGACCATCGAGGTTGAGGGCGTGATCATCGAGCATCCGGCAGTGGCCAATGTCGCGGTGGTGGCCAAGCCCGACGAGAAATGGGGCGAGACCCCCTGCGCCTTCGTCGTGCTGAAACCCGGCTCCGCCGCCACGGCCGACGACATCATCGCCCACTGCCGCGCCAACCTCGCCTCCTACAAGTGCCCGCGCTACGTCGTCTTCCGCGACCTGCCCATGACCTCGACCGGCAAGGTCCAGAAGTTCGTCCTGCGGGAATGGGCGAAGCAGGTGTAGGTACGACAAGGACTCATATCCAGATCATGCTCTTCTGGACCGCGTGCGTCCCCGCGCGCCTCATGATCATGAG